>JARIBV010000003.1 GCA_029257335.1 Faecousia sp. | reverse complement strand
CCATCAAGGAGGTAAAGTAACCATGAAATATAAGGTAACTCTCAACGGCCGCACCTATGAGGTCGAGGTCGAGGCCGGCCAGGCCATGCTCCTGGACGAATACGAAGCCATTGCCCCTGCTCCCGCCGCTGCTGCTCCTTCCGCTCCCGCACCTGCCGCTGCTGCCCCTGCCGCCAAGGTTGCCACGGCTGCCGGTGAAGCGGTCAAGGCACCCATGCCCGGTATCGTCCTGAAGGTCCAGGTCCAGGAAGGACAGGCCGTGAAGGCCGGTCAGGTTCTGGTCATTCTGGAAGCTATGAAGATGGAAAACGAGATCGTTGCACCTAAGGCTGGCACTGTGGCTCAGATCGTTGCTCCCAAGGGCAGTAATGTTGAGTCCGGCGCTCCTCTGGTCATTCTGGCTTAAGGGGGAATACCCATGCTGGCATTTAATATTGGAGAGACCCTTTTAGGTCTCTGGAATGACTCCGGCTTCAACTCCTTTTTTGTAGGAGATGGCTGGAAGAGTCTGGTGATGATTGCCATTGCCTGCGTACTGCTGTATCTGGGCATTGTCAAGAAATTTGAGCCTCTGCTGCTGGTGGGCATCGCCTTCGGCTGCCTGCTGAGCAATCTCCCCATGGGTGGTCTGTACCATCAGGAGCTGTGGACCGCTTTTATGGATGAATCCAGTCAATATTACCATAGTTACGGTCATATATTGGCCAACGGCGGTCTGCTGGACTTCTTCTACATCGGCGTAAAAACAAGTCTGTATCCCTGTTTGATTTTCATGGGCGTGGGCGCCATGACCGACTTCGGTCCCATGCTGTCCAATCCCAAGAGCATGTTCATGGGTGCCGGTGCTCAGCTGGGCGTGTTTGCGGCCTTCCTGGGTGCTGTCCTTCTGGGCTTTACCGGTCCCGAGGCTGCCTCTATCGGCATCATCGGCGGCGCTGACGGTCCTACCGCCATCTTCCTGACATCCAAGCTGGCTCCCCATCTGTTGGGACCCATCGCCATTGCAGCTTACTCTTACATGGCTCTGATCCCCCTGATCCAGCCTCCTTTTATGAAGCTCCTGGTTCGGGGCAAGGATCGTGAGATCGTGATGAAGCAGTCCCGTGAGGTTTCCAAGACCGAGAAAATCATTTTCCCCATCATGGTTTCCATCTTTGTGGCTCTGCTGCTGCCTTCCACCGCTCCTCTGATCGGCTGCCTGATGCTGGGCAACCTGTTCCGCGAGTGCGGTGTCACTGCCCGTCTGTCCGACACGGTTCAAAATGCCCTCATGAACATTATCACCATCATGCTCTCCACTTCCGTGGGTGCGACCATGGTAGGCGCCTCCTTCCTGAATGCCCAGACCATCTGGATCATTCTGCTGGGTGTGTGTGCCTTCATCCTGTCCACTGTGGGCGGCCTGCTGGTGGGTAAGATCATGTGCTGGGCTACCAAGGGTAAGATCAATCCTCTCATTGGCTCTGCCGGTGTTTCCGCTGTGCCCATGGCTGCCCGTGTGGCACAGGATGTGGGCCGGAAGTATAATCCCACCAACTATCTGCTGATGCACGCCATGGGCCCCAATGTGGCCGGCGTCATCGGTTCGGCCATTGCTGCAGGTTTCCTGCTGTCCGTCTTTGGCTAAAAAGCAAACAAAATGGGTACTGTCTCAGGACGGTACCCATTTTTGTTCTCTCTTATTGAATTTCCGGCTGCTGTAAAAGCCACATCAAATAGGTCAGAGCCAAAAGATCTGCACAGCCTCCGGGGGAAAGGTTCCGCTCTATGAGCGCCTGGTCCAGCTGCCGGATTTCTTCCGCAGAAGGGAAGGGGTTCTGCTGCAAAATGTTTTCCACAGCCCCTGTGACAAACTCCTGGGCGGCCGGGCCGCCTCTATGGAAAAGATTGGTGTCCTGTACGAAAGGGAGCATATGGAGCAGCGCCACACAGCCTGCATGGTTGCAGCTAAGGCCCCGGGCCAAGCCTTCTTTCAAAATCGGCAGGCCGATTTTTTTTACGGCAGGGAAGCCCGCCTCTGCCTGTCCCCGGACTCCGGTGATACCGTAGTCCCGGTAAAGCCGTTCTCCTGCCGTGTCCGTCCCTGAAAAGTCAGAGGTGGTCAACCCCTGCGCCAAATCTGCCACTGTGGTCAGTACCGCATCCGGATTTTTCCACAGCCCCTGTTCCAATCGTCCCAATGCCCCGCAGAGAAGCCCCAGAGAAAAAATTGCCCCTTTGTGCGTGTTGACTCCGGAGGTAGCCAGCAGCATTTCTCCCTCTGCCTGTTTTCCACGGCGGCGGAGTCTTGCAAATGTCTCGGCAGGGGACAGAGTCCTTGACTTTCTTCCCAATCTCACGCAGTCATAAAAATAGGGCCACAAAGCTGCTGCACTGGCCTGGAAGGTAAATATGTCCATGTCCTGATGACTGCCGGAATTTTCTCTGTCTACAAGACCGGGCTTCGGCGTGGCACAAACTTCATAGAGCAGAGCCTGGCAGGCAAGACGAGCTCCGGTCCGGGCATCGTCTTTATCCACAGCCTCCTGCAAAATCTCAAAGGTTTTTGCCTGGAGCTGCTCCACACTGTGGGCACGGCTCCTGGCACAGACCTGCGCCACATTGCCGCAGATCAGGCACCTTCTGGGGGTTGCTCTTTGAATCTTTTGCCCCTGGGGAACCACCACATCCAGATCCAGAAGGCGGCCCAATGAAGTTCCTTCCTCCAGTTCCACCGCCATGGCCTTCAATTCCATGGGCTCCATATCAAGGACATACATCGCCTCACAGCCTGTGTCCGCAACAACAAGTTCCCGGGTTTTACAGTGTATGTTCCGTCTTTGCAGCTCCTGCCGAATCAGCCGGTCTCCCAGGTAAAAGCCCTGGGTAATGAGGGCATTGTTTTTTACCGGGCCGGGAATATTCATGGTAAACGACAGCAGGGGAAGACCATACCGGCAAAACAGCGCCTCCTGCCTTGCCACCCGGGCCTCCCGAGCCTCCAGCATCTGCATCAATGTAACTTCCATGGCAGCCACCTCTTTTCAATCTTCCACTATGATACACCAAAAGAGCCCGCTATGGAATCCCTTTTTGCAAGATCTTGCACGAATGTGCGAAAAAAACGGCATGGCCAGCAGGCCATGCCGTTTCCAAATGCAATAGAATCGCTTTTAATCCTCGAATGGTGCTTAGTACATACCGCCCTGTGCTGCTGCGGCAGCGTTGGCAGCAGCATCGGCAGCAGGATCGGGCTTATCCACAACCAGAGACTCGGTGGTGAGGACGCAGGAACCAATGGAAGCGGCGTTCTCCAGAGCGCTGCGGGTAACCTTGGTGGGATCCACAATGCCGGCGTCAATCATATCCACATACTCCTCGGTGTAGGCGTTGTAGCCATAGCCAACCTTGCCGGAGGTGTGAATCTTCTCGAACACCACAGAGCCGTCCACACCGGCGTTCTCGGCAATCTGGCGGATAGGAGCCTGCAGTGCCTTAGCGATAATCATGGCACCGGTCTTCTCGTCACCGGACAGGCCGGCAGTCAGCTCTTCCACAGCAGCGATGGCATTGACATAGGCAGTACCGCCGCCAGCCACGATGCCCTCTTCCACAGCGGCACGGGTAGCATTCAGAGCATCCTCCACACGGAGCTTCTGTTCCTTCATGGCGATCTCGGTCTGAGCACCCACGCGAATCACGGCAACACCGCCGGACAGCTTTGCCAGACGCTCCTGGAGCTTCTCACGGTCATAGTCGGAGGTGGTCACGCCGATGGCGGCACGGATCTCATGGGCACGGGCCTTGATATCCTCGGGGTTGCCGCTGCCGTCAACAATGGTGGTGGTATCCTTGGTGACCTTCACCTGACGGGCAGTACCCAGATCGGTGATGTCAGCATCGGTGAGCTCCATGTTCAGCTCGCTGGAAATCACGGTACCACCGGTGAGGATTGCGATATCACGCAGCATCTCCTTGCGGCGATCGCCAAAGCCGGGAGCCTTGACGCAGACGCAGTTGAAGTTGCCACGCAGACGGTTCACCAGCAGGGTAGCCAGGGCATCGCCCTCCACATCCTCGGCAATAATAATCATCTTGCGGCCGGACTTTACAACCTTCTCCAGAACAGGCAGAATCTCCTGGATAGAAGAGATCTTCTTATCGGTAATCAGCAGGTAAGGATCGTCCAGGACGGCTTCCATCTTGTCGGTATCGGTAACCATGTAGGGGGAGATATAGCCACGGTCGAACTGCATGCCTTCTACAACATCCAGACCGGTCTCAGCGGTCTTGGACTCCTCGATGGTGATAACGCCATCGGTGCCAACCTTCTCCATTGCCTCTGCGATCAGCTTACCAACAGCCTCATCACAGGAAGAAACGGTGCCAACACGGGCGATATCATCAGAGCCCTTGACGGTCTGGGAAGCAGCCTTGATGGACTCCACGGCTGCGGTAACAGCCTTCTCAATGCCCTTGCGCATCACCATGGGGTTTGCGCCTGCGGACAGGTTCTTGAGGCCCTCACGGACAATGGCCTGTGCCAGCACGGTTGCGGTGGTGGTGCCGTCGCCGGCCACATCGTTGGTCTTGGTAGCGACCTCACGGACCAGCTGCGCACCCATATTCTCAAAAGCGTCCTCCAGCTCCACATCCTTGGCGATGGTAACGCCGTCATTGGTGATGAGGGGAGCGCCATACTTCTTGCCCAGAACAACATTCCGGCCCTTGGGGCCCAGAGTAACCTTTACGGTATCGGCCAGCTGGTCGATGCCCTTCTGCAGAGACTTGCGAGCTTCTTCGCCATAAACAATCATCTTAGCCATGATTTATTAACCTCCAATTATTCCACAACTGCCAGAATCTCGGACTGCTTCACAATGGTGTATTCCTGGCCGTCCACCTTAATTTCAGTGCCTACAAACTTTGCAACAACAACCTTGTCGCCGGGCTTTACCATCATCTCGGTGTCCTTGTCTCCGGGGCCCACAGCCACAACTTCAGAGATCACGGGCTTTTCCTTGTTCGCAGCGGACAGGATAATGCCGGAAGCGGTCTTTTCCTCGGCCTCGAAAGCCTTCAGCAAAACACGGTCTGCCATAGGAGTGAGTTTCATAATTAGTTACCTCCAAAACAGAATTTAGAATGGCGGCGGGAAAGTTCCAAGCCGCTATAGTCTATAAAGATATTCGGTTAGCACTCATATCTATCGAGTGCTAACATCTATATAATAGACCATTGCGCCTAAAAATGCAAGGGGTTTTTCTATGAATTTTCTGTGAAATTTTAAAAAATTTCCCGGAGCGATCAACGCTCCGGGAAATGCAGTTATCCTATCAGGCCACCGGCCCGTTCCTTGCAGGTCAAAGCCACGCTGCCGGGGTAGAAGAATCGAAGCTGAAAAGGCGCCACTGAAATTTCCGTCCGGCTGCTCATGCGAAGCTCCCCGTCCAGATTGACAGACTCCGCCTTTTCGCAGGAAATCGTGATTTTCTTCGTGCGAAAATACCGGATCAGATGGGGATAATCCCGGAATTTTCCCACCTTGTAGGAGCCGATCAGCTTCATAACCGTGCCGCGGCTCACACCCTTGACCAGAAGTACATCCAAAATTCCGTCCGTAGGGTCTGCATCGGGGACCGGGTGGAAGCCCCCGCCGTACCACGAGCCGCTTCCCACATAGATCATGGTCTGCTGTCCGTCTACCACTTCGTCGTTGATTTCCACATGATAGTTGTGGTGAATTCCTTTGATGGTATTGACCAGTGCGGACAGAATGTAGGCCCCATGTCCCTTTACAAAGGGCAGCTTTTTATAGGCAGCAATCTGGGTGCCGATCCGGGCATCAAAGCCCATGGAGCAGACATTGAGGGCATAATCCCCGTTGCATCGGATGAGATCCACAGAAACCTCCCTGGTATCCTTTACAAAGGAGCCCAGATCTCCAAAGGGAGCCATATCTGTAAACAGGCGAATAAAGTCATTTCCGGAGCCTCTGGCCACATGGGTGACGGCCACATGAGAGCAGCCCGCCACGCCGTTGACTACCTCGTTGAGGGTTCCGTCCCCACCACAGGCATAGACCCGAAGCTCCTGCTCCTTGTTTCCTGCCTGTCTGGCCCAGGCGGTAATGTCGCCGGGTTTTTGCGAAACCTTTACTTCATAATCCTGCCCCTGAAAATGCTTGCGGATGTCCGCCAAAAACTCGTCCAGCTGGTTTCCCTTTCCCGCCACAGGGTTCACCAGGAACAGGTGTTTCATTTTTTGCGGCCTCCCAGATACATATAGTACTCGCAGCGGATCATACCGTTGTACAGCTTGCGGTGTTTATCTGCCCGGCGGCCAAAGTAATGCTCGAATTCCGGTTCGGAAGAGATGATGTACTTCTTCCAGCCGTCAGCAAACTTGACATGACGGCCGAAGGCCTGCACCAGGCCCTGCGCCTGGCGCTGTTCCATCATTCTCTGTCCATAGGGAGGGTTGCACACCAGGATTCCCTCCTGGGTGGGAAGGCTCATTTTGGTAGCGTCTCCGTCTTTAAATTCAATCAGCTTGTTGACACCTGCCTTACGAGCATTGGACATGGCCAAGCTGACACATTTGGGATCATTGTCAGAACCCAGGATCCGGTAGGTTCCGTGGAACTCCCGGTCTGTAGCCTCCCGGCGGACACGGGGGAACAGCTCCTTGTCCACCCATGCAAATTTCTCCGCAGAGAACCCACGGAAGAGGCCCGGAGCCCGGTTAATGGCCACCATGGCAGCTTCAATGGGAATAGTCCCGGAACCGCAGAAAGGGTCCCAGAAGAATTCTCGGCCACGATACCGGGTCAGCTGCACCATTCCGGCAGCCAGGGTCTCACGAAGAGGGGCATCATTGCCGTTGGCACGGTAGCCCCGCTTATGCAGACCGGCACCGGAAGTGTCCAAAAACAGCTCAAAGCGGTCATTCATCAAAGAAAACTGGAGCTGATACATTGCACCGGTTTCCGGCAGCCAACTCACACCATAGTGGTCTCCCAGGCGCTTGGCCGCAGCCCGCTTCACAATGGCCTGACAGTCCGGTACGGAACGCAGCTGGCTATTGAGGCTGTGCCCTTTCACCGGGAACTTGCCATCTCTGGGAATAAACTCCTCCAGCGGGGTCTTCACCACCAGCTGGAACATTTCTTCAAAGGATTTCGCGGTTCCTTCTGCCAAACGCAAAAGGATCCGCTCACCGGTGCGGAGCCACAGGTTCGCCATGGCCATGGCCTCCTGATCTCCGTCAAATAAAACGCGGCCATTTTCCGCCCGGACATTGTCCAGTTTCAGCCGCCGAAGCTCATCTGCCGCCAGGGACTCCAGACCAAAGAGGCAGGGAACAACAAAAGTCATCACTTGCATATTTTTCTCCCATCACATTTTTCTATATTGTACCCCATTTTCGTATATTCTGCAAGACATTCCTATAATCCGCCGTCCAAAATAGGGAAAACGCATGAAATCTCCATCGATTTCCAAAGAATATCTGGCATTATTGAAAAGAGGTCCGTGAGGTTTATTCCGTTTGTCAAAGGGGGATATTCTTACGGGCGCTGTCTTCTGTACAGCATTACGCTTGTCACCAGCACACAGGCCCAGCCAAAAACCGGCAGGAACATGATGGCACTGGAGGAAATGGGAGCACTCAGAATACTGACAATCACCCCTGCTGCCTTGACGGCCGTGCTGCCAGCACCCAGCGCCATCAACCCCCACAGGCCAAAGATCACCGCCAGCATACTGCCCAGCGCCACACAAGCCCATACAAACAGCACCTTGATTACCTTGGGACTTTTATTTTTCCATCCAAACCAGAGAAGACCGCCCAAAAGTGCAAAAAAGAAGGCACTCATGCAGTAGCCTCCTGCCACGCCCAAAAAGGGCTTCTCCAAAATCACGCAAACTCCGTCAATGGCACACAAAATCCAGGAAAGAGCCGTAAACATCGCAAGGGGAAAACAGGACTTTTTCATAAGCAAACGCTCCTTTCCTAAAAAGGATATCTTACAAAAGCGGAAAATTCAAGAGTATTCTGAAAATTTTCTTCCCCATCATTGGCAAGGGCAGTTCCTTGTGCTATAATACCCATGCGTTCTGCTGCAAAAGCAGAGGAAAGGACGATGTTCCAAAATGAAAGCACAAAAACAAAAATTCGGCCCCATGCCTGTCCTGGCAATTACCCTGGTGGGCAGCATCTGCGGCTTTATTCTCCGAACCCTGATGCTGGCGCACGGCTATGACGAGCTGGGCATTCAAATCACCGGCAGTCTTCCCTATGTGGGGCTTTGGGTTCTGACCTTTCTGGTCCTTGGCGCACTGGGCTTTTTCTGCCATGGCATGGGCACACGCGCCTCTGTGGAGGACAACTGGACCCCCTCTTTCCTGGCATGCGGAGGCGGGGTTGTCAGCGGCCTTCTCCTTGTGGGCGTCAATGTGGCTGCCCTTATGGATCATCCCGGTGCATTTCAGTCCGTTGTCAATGCTCTCGGCTTGATTTCCGGTGCCGTGATCGCTTGCGGAGGGATTCTTCGGCTGAAAGGGAAGCACTATGGCCCTCTGGGAATGGTGGTCCCTGTATATCTGGCCCTGTGGGTAGTCACCCACTTTACCGCCTGGAGCACAGACCCGCTTCTTGGAGACTATTGCTTCCAGCTCCTGGCCTGTACGTTCTCCATGCTTGCCAGTGTGCATCTGTCCGGATTTCCCATTGGGCGGGGCAGTCGTCGCCTCTCTCTGTTTTATTCTCTGGGGGCTGTATTTTTCTGTTCCATCTCTCTGGCCCACCGAGAGGAGTTCCTGTTCTACCTGGCCATGCTTCTGTGGCTTCTGACAGGATTGTGTGATCTGCACAAGCCCACTCGCCGCCGAAAGCTGGGAGAAGGCTTCACGCAAGAGGAGGCGCCGGACCATGACTGATCGGAAGCTTGTCACCATCTACACCGACGGAGCCTGCTCCGGGAATCCCGGCCCCGGTGGCTGGGGTGCCATTCTGGAGTATAACGGCATTGAAAAAGAGCTTTCCGGCGGTGAAGCGGACACCACCAACAACCGCATGGAACTGACCGCCGTCATTGAGGCCCTCAAATGTCTGAAATTTCCCTGTGAGGTAGATCTGTATTCTGACTCAAAATATGTCATCGATGCCTTGTCAAAAGGTTGGGTCTGGGGCTGGAAGAAAAAAGGCTGGATCAAATCCGACAAAAAACCTGCTCTCAATGTAGACCTGTGGGAACAGCTCCTGCCCCTCATCACCACTCATACCATGAACTACCACTGGGTAAAAGGGCACGCAGAAAATCCCAAAAACAACCGCTGTGACCAGTTGGCTGTGGCACAATCACAGGCATATAAGAGATGATACTGCTTCAGAGACACCCCATAAAGTAGGACTTCACCGTTTATGCTCTGTATGGTGTATAAACCGTATGTTTGCAAATGTGATGCAGCAAAACAGCTCGGTTTTTCTTTCCCTGGCAGGCTAATCCAAATGATCCGCTGGAATTTTAGGGGGTAACATAGAATGAAATGGATAAAACCTCTGTGCAACATTGTAATTCCTGCCGGATTGTTTTATGCCGCATATCACATTGCGGGGATTCTTCCTGCTATTATGATTTCGCTGGTACATTGTGTTCTCTCTGTTATACACGCAAAAAGTAAAACAAACCAAGTAAAAAATTCCCAAATAATCGGATTTCTCGGTTTAGTCGGTTCGGCCGCAGCGATCCTCTGCACCGGCGAGGAAAAACTATACTATGTTCCATCCATGATCGAGAATGTGATTTTTCTGGGATTCATGATCGTGCTGTCGGTCCGTCGCAAAAGTGTCCTTCACTACTTCGCAAGAGATTTTGATATTCAGTCTCTTGAACAGGTCCCTGAGGAACAGATGTTCAGCATCAATGCCATCTGGATGGCCTACTTTTTGCTGAAGATCATATCTAAAATGTTTGGAATTTTATATTTGAATTTCAGGGAGCTATATTGGGTGGTATTCCTGCTTGGCGATCCAATGACGATTTTAGTGGTGATTCTGTCGATTATTTTCATTCGATATCACTGTGCAAAAAGAAAAACACATCCAAGCGAATGATGCAGCTTTAGAACCGGAGAGTATGGAAATTTGATACTCCCCGGTTCTTATTTTAAGCATTAAGCATTTCCAATTTCTTCCTTATCCGATGCTGGCGTTTGCAGCCTCTTTTTGATGTCACAATCTCAATTTCTTTTGTAATTAAAAGTGAAACTGCACCTTTGTATTGATGCAGCAACAGCAAAATTAGTAGAATTTTTCCATTGACAAATCAGTGCCATGTGTTACAATAGGAAGCATACACTGCAATGTATTGATGTGGTGTCACCAAAAATGCAAAAAGGAGCTGATTCTATGGAACGAGAACGGTTAGGAAGCAGGCTTGGCTTTATTCTGCTCAGCGCTGGCTGTGCCATCGGTATTGGTAATGTTTGGAAATTCCCGTATGTAGCAGGCATGAACGGAGGCGGCTCTTTTGTGCTGATTTATCTGTTCTTCCTGGCTATTTTGGGCATTCCTGTGATGACCATGGAGTTTGCTATGGGCCGTGCCTCCCGAAAAAGTCCCGTAAAATTCTATCAGGCTCTGGAACCCAAGGGGTCCAAGTGGCATTTTCACGGTTACCTGACCCTCATTGGCATGTTTCTTCTCATGATGTTCTACACCAATGTCACAGGCTGGATGCTGCAATACTTCGTGGATTTTGCAAAAGGTGCCTTTACAGGCTTGTCCCCTGAGCAGGTCTCCGCTCGTTTTGTAGAAATGAGATCCGATCCTGCCCGAAGCACCATCTATCTGGCAATCGTAGTGGTACTGGGCTTTGCTGTCTGCTCCATCGGCCTGCAAAAGGGGCTGGAGCGTGTGACAAAATGGCTCATGCTGGTGCTGCTGGCCATTATGGTAGTTTTGGCTGTGAACAGCGTTTTTCTGGAGGGAGGCTCTGAGGGTCTGGCCTTTTACCTGATGCCCAGCATGGAACGTCTGACGGAAAATGGGATTGGAAATGTGATCGTAGCAGCTATGAACCAGGCCTTTTTTACATTGAGTCTCGGCCTTGGTTCTATGGCCATTTTCGGCAGCTACATCGGCAGGGAGCGTTCTTTGATGGGCGAAGCTGTCCATGTGGCCTTGCTGGACACCTTTGTGGCCATTACCGCCGGTATTATTATTTTCCCCGCCTGCTTTGCCTATCATGTGCCTGTAAACAGCGGACCTCCTCTGATTTTCGTAACGCTTCCAAATATCTTTAACAATCTGGGGTCCGGCAGACTCTGGGGCACACTGTTTTTCGTGTTTATGTTCTTTGCCGCCCTGTCCACCGTGCTGGCCGTGTTTGAAAACATTGCCGCCTGTGTATCTGAGCTTACCGGCTGGAGTCGGAAAAAATCCTGCTGGATTCTGTGTCCCATTATGTTTGTATTGAGTATCCCCTGTGTCTTGGGCTTCAGTCTCTGGGATGGATTCCAGCCTCTGGGGGCCGGTACCAATGTTCTGGACCTGGAAGACTTCCTGGTCAGCAACTTCGCTCTGCCTCTGGGCTCCCTGATTTTTGTTCTCTTCTGCGTCACCCGATACGGCTGGGGCTGGAAGAACTTCATGCGTGAAGCCAATGAGGGCAAAGGCCTGAAGGTTGCCAACTGGATGCGCCCATACATGACCTATGTGCTGCCTGTCATTGTACTGGTGGTGTTCTTGATCGGTATTTTGTAAATCCATAGAAAAAAGGACTCGCACTGCGGTACGAGTCCTTTTTCTGTAAAATTTCCTTATAAAAAGAGCTTCTGATCCAGATTGCGCTTGGTGATGGCAATGTACAGGATGGTTCCCAGCACCAGCAGCACCGTTGCCTCTCCAATAAAGACACATATGCTGTTGGTAAAGAACAGCGGCCAGGTAAAGCCGGCATCTCCCAGGAACAGCGCCAATTCCCAGCCAACCAGAGGGGCGTTGCAGATTGCAGGCATCAGAAGGGCCAGCACAGGGAGCTTCATGATCTTTACCCGGCGCAGAAGCCACATAAAAGTGGTAGCCAGCACGGTAGCCAAAGTCCCCACAAGCCAGTCCAGCGGTAAACTCTGGGCCCAGCTGACATTATACAAAAGGCATCCCAGGGTAAGTCCCGGAATGGCTGCCGGCGTGAACAGAGCCATAATACACATGGCCTCGGACAATCGAAACTGAATCGCCATTGTGGTGGAGCCGGGCCAAATCAGATTCTGCGCATAAGTCAGAACCACATACAAGGCCGCAAAAACACCGCTCTGCACCATGAATTTTGTGTGTTTCATCAAAAACCTCCAAAAAAAATGACCGCAGTGCGGCCATCCAGGCCGTCAGCCTTATTGCAGCCAACGGCAGTCCCTAGTTTTGTTTAAAGACAGGATGGTCACGAACTGTCTGGTATAGAATTACATTCAGTATACACGCTTTTGCACTTTCTGTCAAGGCGTGATCTGCCGCAAAAGGGAGCTGCCCCGGCGGATTTTTCACCAAACAAGGCAGCTCCCCGTTTCGCTCAAAACCCTTATTGCACCTGGATCTGGCACATCTTCATAGCTTCCAAGGCGTTGAGATGGCTCTGGGGAGTGACACCGGCACAGCAGGAAGAGTCCACCGTCACCAGGACCTCGGGAAGGGTGGCCTTTACCAGCATGGCATTGGAAATCACACAGATGTCTGTACACAGCCCCACCAGGCAAACCTCGTCCAGATCAGGTAAACGGGTAATGAAATGGGCAAGCTTCGTAGAACCAAAGGTAGGCTTATCCAGAATGGGAGCGTCTTCCACCGCCAGAGCTTCCGTAATCTCCCAGCCCTTGGTTCCTACAATGCAGTGGGGGACAGGCAGGTTTTTCCCCTCCTGGGTATCCATGTAGTTTTCTCCGTGGGTGTCCCGGGTGAATACCACTGTCCAGCCCTCTTTCCGGGCTTTTTCCAGCTTTTGTGCCACATGGGGCACAATGGAAACCGCCTCTTTGGTTCCCAGCGCACCATCGATAAAATCATTCTGCATATCTACTACAACCAGAAGTTTCATTTTCTCATTCTCCTTGATTAAAAACGGCGCACAGAAATTCTGTGCGCCGTTTGTATTCTTACTTGTTGGCCAGTTCCTTCAGGGCATCCTTGCGGCTGAAGTTTGCACGGCCCTTCTCATCGAAGCCCATGAACTTCACCCAGGTCATATCACCCAGTTTCAGAACATCTTCCACCTTTTCCACACGGAAGTTCTCCAGCTTGGAGATGTGCACCATGCCATCGTGGCCGGGAGCAATTTCCACAAAGGCGCCGATGGGGAGGATGCGGACAACCTTACCATAGTACAGCTTGCCAACCTCGGGGACGAAGCAAATATCATCCACCATCTTCTTTGCAGCGTAAGCGGCAGCAGAATCCACAGCGGAAATGAACACGGAACCATCATCGTCAATATCGATCTTAGCACCGGTGTCGGCACAGATCTTCTGGATGGTCTTTCCACCGGAGCCGATGACCTCACGGATCTTGTCCACGGGGATCTTCATGGAGATCATCTTGGGTGCATACTCGGAAACCTCTGCACGGGGCTCGGCAATACAGGGCAGCATGACCTGCTCCAGGATTTCCAGGCGGGCCTTCCGGGTGCGCTCCAGTGCGTCTGCAATGATTTCCATGGTGAGGCCCTTGTTCTTCAGGTCCATCTGGATGGCAGTGATGCCCTCAGTGGTACCGGCAACCTTAAAGTCCATTTCACCGTGGAAGTCTTCCACGCCCTGAATGTCGGTGAAGGTTCTCCACTCGCCGGTCTCCTGGTCGGAGATCAGGCCGCAGGAGATGCCTGCTACGGGACGCTTGATGGGAACACCGGCGTCCATCAGAGCCAGAGTAGAGCCGCAGATGGAGCCCTGAGAGGTGGAACCATTGGAAGACAGCACCTCAGAGACCACACGGATGGCGTAGGGGAACTCCTCCACGGAGGGAATCACAGGCAGCAGAGCCTTCTCAGCCAGAGCACCGTGACCGATCTCACGACGAGAGGTGGAGCGGGAAGCTCTGGCCTCGCCGGTGGAGAAGGAGGGGAAGTTATAGTGATGGATATAACGCTTGGACTCCTCGGGATAGATGGTGTCCAGCTTCTGGGCAGCAGAGAGGGTATTGAGGGTGCAGATCGACAGAACCTGAGTCTGGCCACGGGAGAACAGGCCGGAGCCGTGCACTCTGGGCAGAACGCCGACCTCGGCATCCAGGGGACGGATCTCATCCATGCCACGGCCGTCCACACGCTTGCCGGCCAGAAGCCACTTCTTGACAACCTTCTTCTGCATCTTGTACAGGCAGACCTCAATGTTGATGTCAAAGTCCTCGTACTTCTCGGCAAACTTTGCGGCAAAATCACGGCGGGCGGCAGTGAGCCGCTCTTCCCGGATGTTCTTGTCATCGGTGTCCAGGGCGTATTCGATCTGATCCATGCCGTAGGCGCACAGCTCGTCCAGCAGGTCATGGTTCACAGCAGCCTTCTCGAAGGTAAACTTGGGCTTGCCGATCTCAGCAACGATGCCGTTGATGAACTTGACAACCTCCATATTGGTCTCGTGAGCAATACGGATACACTCCAGAACAATGGCCTCGGGAGCCTCGTTGGCCTCGGTCTCGATCATGACCACCTTCTCGAAGGTGGAGGCGATGCACACGAAGCAGGAGGCAGCGGCACGCTGCTCGGCGGAGGGGTTGATGACATACTCGCCATCGAGATAGGCCACATTGGTGGTGGCAACGGGTCCGTTCCAGGGCACATCGGAAGAAGCGATGGCAATGGAAGCACCCAGAGAAGCGACGATCTCCACAGGGTTGTCCTGATCGTTGGCCAGGACAGTGCAGGTAACTACCACATCATTGCGCAGCTCCTCATCAAACAGAGGACGCATGGGGCGGTCAATGATACGGGAATTGAGGATGCCCCGCTCAGAGGGCTTGCCCTCACGACGGTTGAAAGAGCCGGGAATGCGGCCCACAGAATACATTCTCTCTTCAAACTCGATGGTCAGAGGGAAGTAGTCAATGCCGGCCTTGGGGTCAGCAGAAGCGGTGCAGGTGACCAGAACCACGGTGTCACCATAGCGGCAGATGCACTCGGCGTTAGCCAGCTCAGCCACCTTACCGGTCTCTACGGTAAAGGTACGGTTGCCGATCTGAGTCTCAAAGACTCTGTGATTGGGATACTGCTTACGAGTAACCATAATAGAAACCTCCTAAATTTTTTGTTCTCGGGAGGTTTAGCACTTGAAACCAGGGCCGAGCCTTCGGCCACGCTTTCAACTGCTAAAGAACTCCCGGTTGATTGACGGCGATTGGGTACGGGAAACGCTCCATGTTTCACCCGAATTTCGAAAAAGGGCGACCAAGTGGTCGCCCTTCCAAGAAATTACTTACGGATGCCCAGCTTGGCGATGATAGCACGATAGCGGTTGATATCCTTCTTTGCCAGGTAGTCCAGCATGTTACGGCGCTTACCAACCATCATCAGCAGGCCACGACGGGAGTGGTTGTCGTGCTTGTGCACACGCAGGTGATCGGTCAGCTCGTTGATGCGGGCAGTCAGAATGGCAATCTGAACCTCGGGAGAACCGGTGTCACCCTCGTGGGTAGCATACTGAGCAATTACTTCGGACTTCTTTTCCTTCAGAATCATGGAAATTTCCACCTTTCAAAATAGATTGCCTAGCCGCTAAGAATGGGCCAGTGGAGTGCCTTTGGCATTACCCCGAAACTGGGCGGCAGGCGTAGTATAAATTCTGGTCTATAACCAGCCTTTCCATTTTAGCACGAAAAATCCCCGTTGTAAAGGGAAACTTTCCGCATTTTCCGATTATTTTCCACTGTTCCGGAAGTTTTATTCATTCCGTTTCCCGGATACCGGGCCCTCAGTCTCCTTCCAGAGACAATGTAATGGACTTTATGGCAGGCCGCAGCTGCCGGAACGCCACACCGGCAGAGGTCAGCATCCGCTTGGAAGCCAGGGTGGCGGGCGTGTCGGCATATTTGTCCGACAGGTACAACACTTCTTTCACACCGGCCTGAATAATGGCTTTGGCACATTCATTACAGGGAAACAGGGCCACATACAGACGGCTTCCCCGAAGGTCCCGGCCATTGGCATTTAAAATTGCATTCAGCTCCGCATGAACCACATAGGGATATTTAGTATCCTCTCCCTCCCGGTCCCAGGGATATTCGTCATCCGAACAGCCGTTAGGCAGCCCATTGTAGCCGGTGGAAATAATGATGTTGTCTGTGGAAACAATGCAGGCCCCTACCTGGGTATTGGGGTCTTTGCTGCGGCGGGCTGCCAGCATGGCAACGCCCATAAAGTATTCATCCCATGTAATATAGTTGTCTCGTTTCATAAGACCCCTCCCGGACTTTTTGTCTATTATATCAAATTCTCTTTTTTGTTTCAATCTTTTTTCCACAGCCCCCTTGGATTTCTGTGGGATGTTAGAATCGGTCTGTCCCGGCCTTTTCCGGTTCTGGAATTGGAATTTTTCCGGTATGCGTTGCGGTTTTGTAGAATTCGTGGTATCATAACGGAAAATTCACATGGAGGCGGTTCCTTCTGAACATTGGTAACTTAACATTTCCCGGTATGGTGGCTCTGGCCCCCATGGCAGGGGTCACAGACTGGGCGTTTCGCAGCATCTGTGCAAAAATGGGCGCCGGGGTTACGGTGACCGAAATGGTCTCCAGCCGGGCCCTCATCTATAAAGACAAAAAAACCGCAGCTTTGCTGCGGAAAAACGAAGGCTCCGTTGTGGGAGCCCAGATTTTCGGAAACGACCCTGCCACCATGGCCGAAGGCGCCAGGCTGGCCCTGAGCATTTCCAACTGCGATTTTATTGACATCAACATGGGCTGTCCCATGGGAAAAATTGTAAACAACGGCGATGGCTCCGCCCTGATGAAACAGCAGGATCTAGCCGCCCGGATTGTAGAAGCCGTGGCACAGGCCGTCCCGGTTCCCGTAACCGTGAAGTGCCGTCTGGGCTGGGACAAGGGCAATATCAATGTGGTGCCCTTTGCAGCGGCTCTGGAGCAGGCAGGTGCCCAGGCCATTGCCGTCCACGGCAGAACCAGATCCATGCTCTATTCCGGGGTAGCCGACTGGGACACCATCCGCGCCGTGAAAGAAGCGGTCCGCATCCCCGTCATTGCAAACGGTGACATTTTTTCCGGCGAAGCCGCCCTGCAATGCTTAAAGCGGTCCGGCGCTGACTATCTGATGATCGGCCGGGGCTGTTTTGGCGATCCATGGCTCTTTGAAGAAGTGAACGCCGCATTAGTGGGCAGACCCTACCAGCGTCCTCCTCTCAGCCAGCGCATGGACACCGCTCTGGAGCAGTTCTATCTGGCCCGGGAGGACAAGGGCGACCACATCGCCTGTCTGGAGGCCCGAAAGCACTTTGCCTGGTATCTCCGGGGCGTTCCCTACAGCGGCTATTTCAAAGAGCGCATTTCCCACATCAGCACCACGCAGCAGGTGGAGGAAATCGCCGCCGGCATCAAAAAAGAGCTGAAATAGCCCAAAACAGGGCCATATGCAGGGGATAGACCAGATAAAACAGCCTGCTGTCTTTTCCCGGCCTCCTGCTGTCATAGAAGCATAGCAACAGGGTAGATACCACCCCCAAAACTTCCATTCTGTAACCCATGGCAATGCAAAGCAGCGCCTGACCTGCCGCACACAAAAGCCGCCGGTCTCCCACCTGGTAATTCCAAGCACACAGGCACACCCCAAAGGCCCCGTAATCCGTTCGGCAGATCTGCGCCAGCAGGGCAGGGAGGGGCGCCGAAACAATCCACAGGGGTTGTGTATAACTTTTCTCCAGTGCCAGAATGGACAGGCCGCCCAAAGCCAATGTCCACAGGACATTTTGCTTTTCCCAACGGCGGCCAAACATGGCATCGAAGAAAATCTCAGAAATCAGCCCAAGCAGAATCAGCCGGGAGAAATAATTCTCCCGGTTTTTTGTATATTTCATCCCCTCTGCCAGAAAAAACGCATACAGAGGGAAGGCCAGCCGTCCAATCCAGCGAAGCCACAGGGTCTGTGGAAAAAACACAGCACCAATATGGTCCACAATCATGGAAACTGCTGCCAGAAGCTTCAGACTCCGGCGGGAAAACAGTTGTGTTCTCATACACTTTCAACGCAAAAGCAACGAAGTTTTTTCCACAGAGGGCATACCAAAACTGTGCTGCTTCTTTCTACAGATAAACAGGACAGTGGAAACCTTCGTTTTCCCTGGCTCAATCCACCAAAGTCAAGTCCGTTTCTTCCACAAAGGGCACATTGGGGCTGACTCCGAACCGTTTTTTATAGGCCCTGGAAAAGCTGGAATAGTCCCCAAAGCCACATTCCTGACTGACCAGCCCCAGAGGCATCCCATGCAGAATCTTTTCTCTGGCCAGCAGCAGCCGTTTTTCCGTCAGATAGTTGTGGATGGTATACCCGGTCTCTGCCTTGAATCTGCGCATCATATAGTATTTGCTGATGTAAAACTGCTTAGACAGCTCTTCAATGGAAAACGGTTCCGTAAGGTGAAGATTCAGGTACTTGAGAATGGACAGAATTTTTTCATCACAAGCCGCCGATGTTACATACCCCATATTCTGTCCTTCCATGGCTCTGGTCACCTGAATCAGGAACTGGGTCAAAAGACAACCTCCCAAAAGGTGTCCGCCGAAGGCTGTTTCTGTCTGAGCCTGCTCCACTTGCTCCAGAAGCCGAATCAAAGTTGTGAGCCGAGGAGGGCGAAGGGCAAAGCTGTAATGCCGGACAGCCTGCTGAAAACAGGTCTCTAAATTCGTGGCTTCATCGGACGCCCGTTCCAAAAAAGCAGGGGAGAGGTAGAGCACATACCGCTCATAGGGAAATTCCTCCCGCACCTCCGGCTTGTGGATACAGCCCCGGGGAACCAGCACCAGATCTCCCGGTTCCAGTTCATAGCTCTGTCCCTCTATGGCGTAGGAGGCATGGCCTCCAAGAAAAATCAGAATCTTGTGGAAATCATGGTAATGCCATTCTACTTGCTCCATAGCCTTGTCTTTCAGATGAAACAGACGGTATTCTTCATGCAAATATCCCCGTTGGGGTGCCTGATTCTGCTGCACGGCATCCACCTCCTTTGAGAATATAGTATACCATGGGAGGCATACTACCCGCAAGGCTATTTTCCCGGAGATAAAATTTCGGATGCAATGAAATTTCCTCTTGAATTCCTACTAATCCTATAGTATTATAGGATGCGAGGTGAGTACAATGATGGTATCCACAAAGGGCCGTTACGCCCTGATGATTTGTCTGGATCTTGCACAGCAGGACCCGGAATCCTATACCTCCCTGCGGGAGGTGGCTATGCGCCAAAACATTTCCATGAAATATCTTGAAAGCATTGTCGCAACCCTGAACCGGGCCGGATTGGTCCGCAGTCTCCGGGGAAAGGGCGGCGGTTATCGTCTGACCCGGCACCCCTCTCAATGCTCCGTGGCAGAAATCCTGGAGCTTACCGAAGGCTCTATGGCGCCCGTTTACTGTCTGGAGCCCGGCGGAGCCTGTGAGAAGGCAGGACAGTGCATTACCTATCCTATGTGGCGGCAGCTGGACCAGCTCATGGACAACTACCTGCGCCAGGTCAGTCTGGAAGATCTGCTCAATGGCAGACTACCTCAGGACATCGCCTGCCCCAAGCCCCAGAAAAGTCAGGGTTGTTCCACAAATTGCAGCTGCAAACCCCAGTAATCCTACTTTTTCAACATTCCCTTTAATTCCTATTGACTTAATAGGGAATAATGTGGTATAGTTCCCTTGTGGCAATCAGTTTGGAGGTGCATCAATGGCTCTGTATCATTCCATTGCTCAGCTGGCAGGGCATACCCCCCTGGTCCGTCTGGGACGGTTTGCGGAAGCAAAGGGGCTTCCGGCCCAGCTTCTGGGAAAGCTGGAAAGCCGCAATCCCGGAGGCAGCAGCAAAGATCGGGTCGCCCTGCAAATGATTACGGAAGCGGAGTTCAGCGGAGCCCTTCTTCCCGGGGGCACCATTATCGAGCCAACCTCCGGCAATACCGGAATCGGTCTGGCCGCCATGGGCGCTGCCCGGGGATATCGGGTCATCATTGTGATGCCGGACTCCATGAGTATGGAACGCCGAACACTCATTACAGCCTATGGCGCGGAATTGGTGCTGAGTCCCGGTGATTTGGGGATGGCGGGTGCCATTGCGCAGGCACAGGCGCTCCATCACACCATTCCGAATTCCTGGATTGCAGGGCAATTTGAAAACCCCTCCAATCCCAACGCCCACTATCTCACCACAGGCCCGGAGCTGTGGGCCGACACCGATGGCCGGCTGGACATCCTGGTGGCCGGAGTGGGTACCGGCGGCACCCTTATGGGAGCCGGGCGGTATCTCAAGCAGCAGAATCCCGCCATTCAGCTGGTAGCTGTGGAGCCTGCCGCGTCCCCGCTTCTTTCCGGCGGAACTGCCGGTCCCCACGCTTTACAGGGCATCGGCCCGAATTTCATTCCTGCCATTGTGGATTTGAAGCTGATCGATCAGATCCTTCCCGTTACGCAGGAGGAGGCTTACGAAGCATGCAGAGATCTGGCAAGGCTGGAAGGTCTGCTGGTTGGGATTTCATCGGGTGCGGCCCTGGCTGCCGCCGGCAAGCTGGCGTTGAACCCCGCCAACCAGGGAAAGCAGATCGCCGTCATTCTCCCGGATGGGGGAGAGCGATATCTTTCCACAGATCTGTTTTGACTATATATTTATTTATATATATTTTTCACACAAAAGGGTGATTTTTATGAAGCGTATCTATGTTGACAATGCGGCCACCACCAGAGTGACCGACACCGCCCGCAGAGTGTTCATCGAAACCATGGACAGCACCTGGGGCAACCCTTCTTCTCTTCACAGCATCGGGCAGGCCGCCGCTGAGACCCTTCTCAAGGCCCGGCAGGATGTGGCAGGCTGCCTGAATGCTCCCCGTGAGCGTGATATCTACTTCACTTCCGGCGGCTCCGAGGCTGACAACCAGGCTCTGCGTACCGGTGCCATGATGGGCAAGAAGAAGAATAAGATGCATATTATCTCCACCAAATTTGAGCACCACGCGGTTCTGCACTGCCTCAAAAAGCTGGAGAAGGAAGGCTTTGAGATCACTTTGCTGGATGTGGGCCGGGAAGGCCTGGTCACCCCTCAGCAGGTGGAGGAGGCCATCCGTCCCGATACCTGTCTGGTCTCTGTGATGTTTGCCAATAACGAGGTTGGTACCATCCAGCCCATTGCCGAAATCGGCGCCGTATGCAGAAAGCACGGCGTACTGTTCCACACCGATGCCGTTCAGGCCGTGGGCCATCTGCCCATTGATGTGCAGGCCATGAACATCGATATGCTGTCCATGTCCGGCCATAAATTCGGTGCCCCCAAGGGTGTGGGCGCACTGTATGCCCGCAGCGGAATCTGGCTCACCAATATCATTGAAGGCGGCGCCCAGGAGCGCGGCAAGCGGGCCGGCACCGAGAATCTGCCCGGCATTGTGGCAATGGCCGCTGCTTTGCAGGAAGCCTGCGCAAACATGGAAGCCCATACCAAGAAGGTCACCGCTCTGCGGGATCGCCTGATTGAGGGCCTGTCCCAGATGCCCCTTACCATCGTCAACGGCAATCTGGAGCACAGACTGCCCGGCAATGTCAATGTCTGCTTCCAGGGCATTGAGGGTGAATCGCTTCTTCTGCTGCTGGATGCCAAGGGCATTGAGGCCTCCTCCGGCTCTGCCTGCACCTCCGGCTCCCTGGATCCCAGCCATGTTCTGCTGGCTCTGGGTCTGCCCCACGAAGTGGCGCACGGTTCTCTCCGGCTCAGCCTGAATCAGGACAACACCGAAGAAGACGTTGATTATATGCTGAAAGAAATCCCGCAGGTGGTTTCTTACCTGCGTTCTATCTCCCCTGTCTGGGAGGCAATCGAGAAAGGAGAAATTCATTATGCTATATAGTGAAAAAGTTATGGACCATTTCACCAACCCCCGGAACCTGGGCAAAATGGAAAATGCCGATGGTGTGGGCGAGGTTGGCAATGCCAAGTGCGGCGATATTATGAAAATCTATCTGAAGGTGGAAAATGACATCATTGTGGATGCCAAGTTCAACACCTTTGGATGCGGCTCCGCCATCGCTTCTTCCTCCATGGCTACCGAGATGATCAAAGGCAAGCCCATTTCCGAAGCGCTGCAGCTGTCCAACCAGGCCGTTGTGGAGGCTCTGGACGGTCTGCCCCCCCAGAAGCTCCACTGCTCTGTGCTGGCTGAGGAAGCCGTGCAGGCTGCCGTGAAGGACTACTATGACAAAAACGGCATCGCCTATGATCCCGATATGTTCAAGACCGGTCACTGCCACGAATGCCACGAAGGCCAGTGCAGCTGCGACTGATTGACAAATCCCATTCCCCCTGCCGAGGCAGCCCCTTGGCAGGGGGTTCGTTTATCATTGACAAATGTTTCATAGAACCTTATAATTACCGTGAATTATTATGATTGGAGGAGTATGGCTTTGCAAAATAACGTACTGGAATTTCTGGAGCATACTGCGGCACAGTGGCCGGACAAGCTGGCCTTTGATGATGGTACGACAACCATCTCCTTTGCCGGTCTGCAATCCCGGGCCCAGAGCATCGGCTCTTATCTGGCTGCAGCACTGGCAGTGCATAACCGGCCCGTTGCGGTGATTTGTGAGCGTTCCGTCCCCACCGTGGTGGCTTTTATGGGCGTTCTGTACAGCGGGAATTTTTATGTTCCGGTTGATTCCGCCATGCCCAAACCCCGGATGGAAAAGCTGATGCAGCAGCTGCAACCTGCGGCTGTGATCTGCCAGAACGGACTTTCCTTTACCCAGGGGGATTTTCCGGGCGTCCCGCTTCTATGCACGGAGGAGTTGGAGCAGACTCCCGTTGATCCTGCTTTGCTGGCAGCACAGCGCAGGAAGATTCTGGATGTGGACCCTGCTTATATCATTTTCACCTCCGGCTCTACAGGCACCCCAAAAGGCATTGTGGTTTCGCACCGCAGTGTCATTGATTTTACGGATTGGTTCGTAGAGACCTTTGGGTTTACCCACCAGGACTCTTTCGGCAATCAGGCCCCGTTTTATTTTGATCTTTCCATGAAAGATCTCTATTCCATGCTCAAATGCGGTGCCAGTGTCCATGTGATTCCCCGTAAATGTCTGTCCTTTCCCATGCTGCTGATCTCCTTTTTGGATGAACACCACATTACCGTGCTGAGCTGGGCAACGGCAGCTTTTCATATGGTTGCAAATTCCGGCATTTTCAAAAAGCACGCACCTCGGTTTCTTCGGACGGTTGTGGTAGGAGGGGAAGCGCTTCAGGCCAAGCAGCTGAATCTTTGGCGCAGGGCACTGCCCAAAACGCAGTTTGTAAATCTCTATGGTCCCACGGAAGTCACTGTGGACTGCTGCTACTACATCATTGATCGGGACTTTGAAGATACTGAGGTAATTCCCATTGGAAAAGCCTGCGAAAACATGGAGGTCCTGCTGATTGATGAGCAGGGGCAGCTGGTGCAGCAAGGGCAGCCCGGTGAAATCTGTGTCCGCGGCACAGGTCTGGCCCAGGGATACTATGGAGATTGGGAGAAAACAAACGGGGTGTTTATCCAAAATCCTCTGAATCCCTACTATCCCGACCGGATGTACCGCACAGGTGACCTGGCAGTAGAAGGGGAGGACGGGTTGCTGCGATTCCTGGCCCGGAAAGACAACCAGATCAAGCATGGCGGTTACCGCATTGAACTGGGTGAGGTGGAGGCCGCTGTGAACAGCGTGCAGGGGATCGAAGCTGCCGTGTGCCTCTTTGACCGGCCCAGAGATAAAATCGTCTGCGTCTATCAGGGCAGCCCCTCCGGTCAGGACCTGGCGGTGGCTCTGCGCGGACTGCTTCCCAAATACATGGTGCCAAACATCTATCGCCAGCTTGCAGCCATGCCCCACAATGCCAACGGCAAAATTGACCGTGTGGCCCTGAAAAAAGCCTATGATGAAGAAACCTGAATCCTATGAAGAAGTGTCCCGCCTCATTGCTTCTCAGCTGAAACCAGGGGTGGTGACCAATGCGGCCATTTCCACACAGGACCTTTTGCAGGAGCTGGAGCATGGGACCTTGCGAATCATGCCTTTTGAGGGAGGATTGCTGCTGGCCCGGCAGCGGGACACCTTTCAGCGGCTTTGGTTTTACCTGCAAAAAGGTGCCTGCCTTCCCCACTGGACCCAGGAGCTTCCCACTGTTATGGAAATCCCCATGCGCAGCCGGGATCTTGGGCTGGCGGACGCAGACCGGCAGTTTCAGCAGCAGGGCTTTTCCTCCTGCTTTACCCGGCAGCGGGTAACAAGAAAAGCCGCCCCTGTAGAGGTTTCCCCCAAATTTTCTGTAAGCAGTGCCCGGATTCAGGATTTCCAGCAGGTAAGCACCATATTGGAGACCTGTTTTCAACCTCTTACCGCCTGCCTTCCCACCAAAGAGGCACTGGAACAAGACATTGCAAACAACCATGTGCTGCTGATTCCCAATGTGGGAGTTCTGCGGCTGATTCCCGGGAAAGCCAGCGTTGAAGTCCGTCAGCTGGCGGTCTTGCCACAGGCCCGTGGGACCGGGGCCGCAAGAGCCCTGATGCAGGCACATTTGCAGCGCTGGGGTCATATGACCAATCGGATCTGGGTGCGGACAGATTTTGAATCGGTCCTGCATCTGTATCAGTCCCTGGGCTTTGTGCCTGACGGCTGGACCTCTCAGGTCCTGTTTCGCCCTTAATCCATTTTATTACTAGAAAAGAAATAGAGGATGATGATTATGAACAATCGACTGGAACTTTTAAACATTCTGACTTCCGTATGTCCCGGCGTGGACTTTGAGAAAGAAACCTCCCTGGTAGATGACGAGATCCTGGAATCCCTGGATTTGGTCACCATTGTGTCTGAAATGATGGACACCTTTGATATTGAGCTGAATGTGGAAGATCTGCTGCCCGAGCACTTCAATTCCGTAGATGCCATGATGCAGCTCATTGAGGAGCGGAAGTAAGTCTTATGTCTTTTACTTCCATTGCCTTTTTGTGCTTTTTGATGCTGGGACTTTTGGTCTATTACCTGGTTCCGGGAAAGTGGCAGTGGATGGTGCTGCTGGCTGCAAGCTGGGTATTTTATTGCAGTGCAGGCTGGCACGGTTTTTTATATTTGGCCTTCACCACCATTTCCACCTATTTGGCAGGCCTTCTTCTGGGAAAGCTGAATCATGCACGCAGTCAGCTTCCGCCGGAACAGAAAAAATCCGGTGCAGAGCGGATCAAACGAAAGAAAAAATGGGTGGTTGCCGGTACCCTCTGTCTGAACTTCGGACTCTTATTTGTGGTCAAATATTATAACTTTACCGCTGAAGCCCTGCATTTGCCCCTGCCCAGCCTGAACCTTCTGGTGCCTTTGGGCCTTTCCTTTTACATGTTCCAGAGCATTGGCTATGTGATAGACTGTTACCGGGGCAAATATGAGCCACAGAGAAATCTGGCTAAGTTTTCCCTGTTTACTTCCTTCTTTCCCCAGCTGATTCAAGGTCCCATCAGCCGCTATAACGAGCTTGGCCCCCAGCTGCTGCGTCCCCATACATTTCAGGCTGACAACCTGAAATACGGCATTCAGCTTGCCATGTGGGGATATTTGAAAAAGATGATTGCAGACCGGGCCGCCGTTCCCGTAAACACCATTTTCGGAGATCTGGAGTCCTATGGCGGTGCTTTTGTGGCCATTGCCGTGGCTTTTTACTGCATCCAGCTCTATTGTGACTTTTCCGGCGGCATTGACATTGCCCTGGGTGCCGCACAGATGTTTGGCATTGAAGTGACCCCTAATTTCCGCCGGCCTGTTTTCGCTACCACCCTGACCGATTTCTGGCGGCGCTGGCATATCACCCTGGGCACCTGGATGAAGGACTATGTATTCTATCCCATGTCCCTTTCCAAACCTCTGGGAAAGATAGGCAAGTTCACCCGCCGGAAATTCGGGGGAAAGCTGGGCAAAGTCATTCCCACCTCCATTGCCACCTTTACGGTCTATTTCATCATCGGCATCTGGCACGGCGCAAACTTCCGCTATATTTTCTTCGGCTTCTGGAACGGTATCATCATCACGGGTTCCTTTTTGCTCTCCGGGCCGTTGATCGCTCTGCGAAACCTGCTTCATATTCGGGAAAACAGTCTGGTACACCGCTGGATCGGCAGAGCCAGAACCATGCTGATCGTCTTTATCGGCCGGTATATCACCCGGGCGCCCAGGCTGCTTCTTGCCTTTTCCCTGCTGTGGAAGACCGTCAGCACTCCGTGTCTGTATCAGCTCCGGGACGGGACCTTTATGACTCTGGGTCTGAAGGCACTGGATTACTGGGTCATCGGCCTCGGCTGTGTGGGGATACTGACTCTGGAATGGTTCCAGGAGCAGGGGACCCCCATTCGGAAAACATTGGAAAAGAAATCTGTTTTTGTGCAGTGGCTGTGCATATTCCTGCCCCTTTTCATCCTGCTGGTCATGCATATTCTGGGCGGGGAGTACATTGCCTCCGAGTTTATTTATAAGCAGTTTTAATGCTGTAAAGCGAGGTTTTTTATGAAAAAAAAGCACTCTCTTTCCTCAAAGGGCTGGCTATGGCTCTTTGCCGGAACCGTCTTACTTTTGGCTGTATTGGTTGCCGGATTCAACATCTGTACCGATCCCTTTGGAGCCTTTGGGGACCCTGTTATGGGGTGGTGGAGTTACAACGAAACCATGAATCCCCGGGTCGCCAAGCTTTCCTACTTGGAGCAACATCACAGTCAGTATGATTCCTACATCATCGGTCCCTCTTCCACCAGTTCTTTTCCCACCCAGGCCCTGAATCGGTATTTTGATGCCAGCTTCTACAACATGACCATGTATGGGGCGGATATGCTGGATGTGGAACAGATGGGTCTGTATGTTCTGGATCACTACGAAGTGAAAAATCTGGTAGTCAGCATGTATATTCACTGCGCGGAAATTTATGACACAGAGCCCAATACTCTGACCTATGGAATGCCCTGTAAGGCCGACGGCTCTAATCCCATTTTGTATTACGGAAAATATCTCTTTGCCTCCCCAAAATACGGCATGGAAAAGCTCAAAGCATGGCGCTCCGATCCCTATTTGCAGCAGCCCTACCGGGTTTTTGACCAGCAGACCGGTGCCTATGACAAAAGCCGCCGGGATGCCGAGCCCATTGGAAGTCTGGAGAACTATCTCAGCCGAAGCGCTTACAGCGTCTTTCAGAACTATCCCTCCGGTACAGGCTCCATCTCCTGTTTGCAGCCCTGTATGGAGAGCCTGACCCGTCTGCGGGATGCCTGTGAGGAAAAGGGTGTAACCTTTACGGTAGTCTGTCCTCCCATGTATGGGCAGTATCTGGAACAATTTTCCCCGAAGGATCAGGACGCCTTTTATAATGCCCTGGCAGAGGTTACAGACTACTGGGATTTCAGTCTCAGCTCTGCCAGCTTTGACCCTCGGTTCTTCTATGACGAAACCCATTTCCGCAATGATCTGGGCTCCATGTGTCTGGCCCGGATGTTTGATGACCCGGAAGTATATATTCCCCAGGGACTGGGCCGCTATGTAACCAAGGGCAGTTCCCCCAGGGCTCCTCATGGGGCAAAAGCGGACGAACACACCTATACCGCACAGGTCCCCGTTCTTCTATATCATCATTTGGCCGAAACAGGGGAGGGGACAGACATCATCTCTCTGGACCGATTCCTCTCCCATATGAATGCCCTGAGGGAAAACGGCTACACCACCGTTTTCTTTGAAGATTTGCAGGCCTATGTGCAGTCCGGCACGCCTCTGCCCGAAAAGCCAGTAGTCATCACCTTTGATGACGGATACGAAAGCAACTACACCATGGCGTATCCCATTTTAAAGGAATATAACATGAAGGCCACCATTTTTGCCATCGGTGTCTCTGTGGGAAAGGATACCTATAAGGACACCAACCAGCCCATGAATCCCCACTTCTCTCTGGAACAAGCCGCGGAAATGGAGGCTTCCGGCCTCATCGACATTCAGAGCCATGGCTACAATATGCACGAGGTGGCCGGCCGGGACAAAGACCCGGTGCGCAAAGGCCTTCTGCAAAAAGAGGGGGAATCCGAGGCGGATTATCTGGAATACCTCCAGAAGGACTTTGAGCAGGTCACACAGGCCATTGGAAAGACCCCCACGGTCTTTGCCTACCCTTATGGCGCAACCGCTGAGCTGCCCGCTGTGGTCCTACACCAGCAGGGCATCTATGCCACCGTCACAACGGTGGAAAAATCAAATATCCTTGTGCAGGGTCTCAGCCAATCGCTTTTGGAAATGGGCCGATTCTATATGACAGAAGAGGTCACCGCCGAACAGCTCCTGGCGCTATTAAGCGGGAAGTCCTGATTAAGATATCTGTACAGCCTTTACAAACCCGAAACGGCAGCATCCCCATAGGATGCTGCCGTTTTTTGTATTCTGGTTTTGAACATTCGGAGCGGAAAATTATGAAGATTGTTTCTCGTCTTCGCACATTTTGCGGAGTTTTGCGTTCATTTTTTTTACATAGGATTTCCACCATAAATATTTCATGATCCAGATGATGGCAAAATAAAAGACAAATGTGCCGAAATATTTCAGGAATCCCACAAGGCTATGCTCCATCCAATGCAGAATATAGGCAATCGGAAAGTTCACCAAGGAAATAATTAAGAAGTACACGCCCGTTTGTTTCGCAAGGTTCCACCCATCGATCTCCCAAACTGTCATACCAGCCGCAATGCTGGCACCGATTAAACCGTATAAAAAAGTTTCCAGCATCAGCGCATTGATTTCATTCCCCATTGCAGCAACAAGCTCCGATGTGCAGGAAACGGAGTAGGTGCCGTCTCCAAAAATATAAGAAACAAGCAGCGATATCAAGTACCAAATCGATATCGCAATGAAAAACCCTTTTAGGCCGCGCAATAATGTTTTCTTTTTCATAATTATCACCTCATACACCCAGAATTTTTTTGATTTTCGGCACATACCGCCTGGAAACATAAGAGGTTGTGCCATCATTCAGCTTAATAGAGATCGTGCCGGTAAGACTTAAATCAAAGGTTTTTGCTTTTTTGAGATTGATGATCTCAGAATTGGAAATGCGAACAAACGCATTTTTATTCAGTCGCTCCTCTATCTCATAGAGCCGCATTCTAAGTTGATAGGAGCCCTGTTTGGTGACCGCAACGACCTTTCCCGTATTTGCATAGATACGAATCAGTTCATTGGGATCAAGAATCTCCATTTTTCCATCTTTTACTCCCGAAATAACAGTCGGAGATTCCTCCAGCAGCTTTTTCACCAATACACTGATATCCTCTGTCATTTCTGCCGTGTAAATGACAACCTTTGGCTCCTGACAAGACGGATCTATTTTTATCTCATATTTCACCACAACCCCTCCTTTGTGCCTTCATTATAAGAACGGCGGCTGCGCTGTGCAACTGTTTTTCCATAACTGGTCTGATTTCATGCACAGATGGTTTCCATCCATACAGGCAATGGTTTTCCCCAGCCTTCATCCACACCCCGTGCATAACTTTTCATTTTGTGGCTGTGGCTCATTTATTTTTCCACAGGGGTAACAGGCAGAAGTCCGTTTGTTGCGGTCAGATTTTTGCAACGCACCAGGCTATGCTTTGGAAAATCGAAAAAGTTTTCCACAACCCTATGAACAACTTTGTGGACAGTTTTTATTTTTCCACAGGACTTTTTCTGCACAGCCCCTGTGAAGAAATCTTTTGACCTGTAACGGCGTCCTCCTGCATTTTTCCACAGGTAAAGAAAGGGTTCAGTCCCTGGTAGGGGACTGAACCGCAAATGATACACAATATTTTGTTTTCTCCTAAAAATCAGAGATGAAAGCGTGTGTTCCCGAAAAATTATTTCTTTTCCAGAACCTCAAGGCCACCCAGATACTTTCTGAGCACCTCAGGAATGACCACAGAACCGTCCGCTCTCTGGTTCTGCTCCACCATAGCGGGGAAGATTCTGGAGGTAGCCAGGCCGGAACCATTCAGCGTGTGGACAAATTCAGGCTTGCCTGTAGCTTCACGACGGAAACGGATGTTGCCACGGCGAGCCTGGTAATCCCGGGCATTGGAGACGGAGGAAACTTCCTTATAGCCGTTCATGGAAGGAATCTGAATCTCAATGTCATAGGTACGAGCCATGGAAGCGGAGCAGTCACCGGCAGCCAGCTTCACAGTACGGAAGTGGAAGCCCAGCCCCTTTACCAGGTTTTCAGCCTTTGCAACCAGCTCGTCAAAAGCAGCGTCGGAATCTTCCGGTCTGGTGAACTGGAACATTTCCACCTTGTTGAACTGGTGCCCTCTCACCATACCACGCTCGTCAGCACGGTGGGAGCCAGCCTCCCGGCGGAAACAGGGGGTATAGGCAAAGAACTTGCCAGGCAGCGCAGACTCAGGCAGGATCTCATCCCGGTAGATCGAAGCCAGTGCTGCTTCTGCGGTGGGCAGCATATAATGAATGCGGTCATCTGTGGGGTTTGCAATCTTGTATACTTCGTCTGCAAACTTAGGGAACTGGCCCGCAGTCTCACCGCACTGGTACTCCAGCATGTGAGGGGGAAGCACAAACTGATAGCCGTCAGCAATGTGGGTATCAATAAAATAGTTCAAAAGGGCCCATTCCAGACGAGCGCCCATTCCCTTGTAAATCCAGAAGCCGGAGCCGGCCAGCTTGGTGCCCCGCTCATAATCAATCAGCCCCAGATCCATGCACAGGTCCACATGATGTTTCGGGGTAAAATCAAACTTGTGCGGCTCTCCGTAGTAGCGCAGAGGCTCATTGTTCTCCTTACCGCCGGGAATCAGGTCCTCGTCCGGCAGGTTGGGCAGGCTCATCATGCAGGTGCGGTATTCAGCCTCCACTGCATCCAGCTTCACAGCTGCCTCAGAAATGGCGGATTTCAGTTCACCCATTTCCTTGAAAATCGGAGCGACATCTTCGCCGGCTTTTTTCCTCATGGGGATTTCCTTGGAAATCCGGTTCTGCTCCGCTTTTTTGGTCTCAGTTTCCAGAATCAGCGCACGGCGCTGGGCATCCAGTTCCAGAATACGGTCCACTGTGGCATCGCAGTCCACTTCCTTCGCCCGGAGACCTGCTTTCACAGCCTCGGGATTGTCTTTAATGCGTTTAATGTCTAACATATCTTTTCACCTCAGGGTAGTAATATTTATTGTTCTTTCGGCATTGCGGCCAGAAGCTCCTCATACAGGGCCTTTCCGCTGGTGCCAAGGGTGTCCTTTTGTGCTGCCAGCTTGTCCATTGCGGCTCGAAATTCTGCCGTCTTTTCCTCCTGCAGCGCTTTTTGCGCCTGAAGCAGCAGCTCATAGGCATCCGGTGTCTGCTGGGGTTTTGCGGCTGCCTTTTGGATTTCCTCTTTCAGATTAGAAATCTCCTGATCCTTGTCCAAAAGTTTCTTGTTCATTTCCGCGATTGTGTCTTCCAGTTCTTCGTTGTCATACTGGTAGTCTTCCAGCTCTTCCTCAACCTCCTGGAGTTTCTCCGCTAAATCACGGTTATCATCCTGAAGCTGCTCTGCTCTGGACAGCGCATTGGAGGTGTTTTTGTGTGCCTGAGAGATGTCTCTCTGCTGCATCACAAAAGATAACAGCACCAGTATAAATGCCACACCAAAAAGCAAGGCCAGGTAGGTAATCAGAGCGCGCTCCCGCACTGCCGTCTTCTTTTTTGCAGGAACTTCTTTTTTAGGCTCCTGGGGCATTGGCGGCTCTTGTTTCTCAGGCTCTTCAATCATCTGGGTAACTTTTTTCAAAAGTCCCTGAGCGTTTTCCTTGCTTTCCTTCTCTTCACTGCTCATCCTTCTCTGCGCACCTCCTTCGGCAAGGTCTGCAACGCCTCATACAGCCGCTGGAGATCCTCAGGGCCATAGAACTCCAGCTCAAAGCGGCCTTTTCGCTTTCCGCTGACGATCTTAACGCCCCGGCCCAACCTTCTGGACAGGGTCTTTTCACATTCTGCCACATAGTCAACTTTCAGTACCTGTGGTTCCGGCTTTGGTTCCGCATCCCGGCTCAGATTTCGGCAGAGCATTTCCGCCTGTCGCACCGACAAATCCAGCGCGGTAATTTTCTGTGCCGCTTCCCGGCGTTTTCTGGGATCCTTCACCGTAAGCACTGCGCGAGCGTGGCCAGGGGAGAGCTTTCCGCTGCGAACCAGTTCCAACAGTTCGTCCTCCAAGCCCAAGAGACGAAGTGCATTGGCTACCGAAGGACGGGATTTTCCCACTCGTTTTGCTGCTTCCTCCTGAGTAAGACCATAGTCAGACAGGAGGCTTTGATAGCCGAAGGCTTCTTCAACAGGGTTCAGATCCTGACGCTGCAGATTTTCGATCAAGGCCAACTCCATAGCCTTGCGATCATCCGCCTCAATGACCAGAACGGGGACCTCCTGAAGACCCGCCATCCGGGCTGCACGCCACCGCCGTTCACCGGCGATGATCTGATAATATCCGTTGGGCAGTTCCCGCACGGTCAGGGGCTGCAAAATGCCATGGGTTCCAATGGATTCTGCCAGAGCCTGAAGTTCCTCTTCGTTAAAATCCCGCCGGGGCTGATCCGGATTTGGTTCCACCTTCTGTAATGGAAGATTTTTTAAACCAGTTTCCTCTTCCGGCTCCTGGTTATAGTCACTGAGCAGAGCTCCTAAGCCCCTGCCCAAACCCTTTTGTACAGCCATGGAATCATCCTTTCCTGATAATTTCTTCCGCCAACTGGGTATAGGCTTGTGCGCCTCGGCTGGATCGGTCGTAAGCCGTGACCGGAATGCCATGGCTGGGTGCCTCGGCCAGTCGGACATTGCGGGGAATCATAGTGTTAAACACTTTGCCAGGGAAGTGACGACGCACCTCCTGGGCCACCTGTGCGGAGAAATTTGTTCTACCGTCATACATAGTAAGTACAACGCCAAAGATATCCAGCTTCGGGCTGATTCTCTTTTTAATGGCTCTCATGGTGGCCATCAGGTCACTGAGTCCTTCCAATGCGTAGTACTCACACTGCACCGGAATCAACACACCATCCGCAGCGCACAGTCCATTCAGCGTCAAAAGCTCCAGGGACGGGGGGCAGTCAATTAAAATATAATCGTACTGCTCCCGAAGTTTCTCCAACGCATTTTTCAACTGATGCTCCCGATCCTGAGCGCCGATCAGTTCTACGCCTGCACCTGCCAGCGCACTGCCTGAGGGGAGAACTCCTCCAAATTTTGTTTCCACAACACAGGATGCAGGATCTACCTGGTTGATCAGAACATCATAAATGGTTTTTCCTGTGCGATGCTTATCCACGCCCAGTCCTGATGTTGCATTGGCCTGTGGGTCGAAGTCGCACAGAAGTACACGCTTTCCCTGTTCTGTCAGGGCTGCGGTGAGATTTACAGCTGTGGTCGTCTTGCCCACACCGCCTTTTTGATTTACCACAGAAATAATGCGGCCCATATTGACCTCCTTCCGGGGATTCTCTTTCTTAGATTGCGTCCTATATTATAACACAGTCCGTGGGAATTGCAATGGCGAAATCTGATGTTTCACGTGAAACACACAGAATCAATGCTGTTTTTCATTTTTTGTGATTACTTCGGTCACATAATTTTGACCGATTGTAGGCTTATTGTTGGTGTTTGTTCTCCAAAGGAGCAGCAAAAGGATCAAGCAAACACAGACCATTGTCATAATCACGCAGGTTGTTTTCAGTCGTTTGCAGTGCCGTTGAGACTTTATCAGCAACTCTTCTGTCTTCGGTGCGCGCTTTCCTTCCGACATAAGGGTATACTCCGGATGAGGTTGCAGAATCAATGGTGTTTCACGTGAAACAGGATCTTGTTTCATCTTCTCTAAGCAGGTTTCGCAGAACACATTTGGGGATTCGATCTCTGTGCCGCATTTTAAGCAATGCATATCAGCCACCTCCAATCTCTAATATTGTACTACAAAAATCCCACGCCGTAAACCGAAAAAACGAATTTCTTTGCATCAAACGCACAAAACTTTGCAGGATCTGCCCGCAAAAGGTACTGGAAAAGGCAACCGTCCTGTAGTATAATAGGGCTACAAATGCAAAGGAGGCTCTCATATGATTGGGACAGAAGAAAAGTTTTCCGCCGCATGGAAATCCCAATGGGATAAAATGGAGACCTTGGGGGTTCCAGCCACTCGAATGCGCCAACAGGCAGAAACTTTAGGTGCTGTCGCTCTGGCTCGCCGCATTTTATCCGGACGGAAATGCAGTGACGGTTTTGACTCCCTGCAAAAGAAAAATCGCCTGGATTTAACTCTGGAGGCTCTGTGCCTGCAAAGTGTCTACGGGGAATTGTTTACCGATGACCAGGCCAACGAAGCTTTGAACCGACTGATGGAAGCAGGTTATTCCTTCCGATAACAACCTGAACGGAGGTAATATATTATGAAAACCTATACTGTTGCTATTTTAGGTGCCACCGGTGCCGTAGGCCAGGAAATGAGAAAGCTTCTGGAAGAGCGGAATTTCCCCGTGGGAACGCTGAAACTCCTCGCCAGTGCAAGAAGTGCCGGCAAGGAAGTGATCTTCCGTGGAACGCCCGTAGTGATCGAAGAAGCAAGAGAAGAAGCCTTTCAGGGCGTTGATATTGTGTTGGGTGCTGCTGAAAATGATATTGCCATACAGTTCGCCCCGGCAATCAAGGCCGCAGGTGCTGTATTCGTGGACAATTCCAGCGCTTTTCGGCTGGACCCCACTGTTCCCCTTGTAATCCCAGAAGTCAACGGAGAGGATGCAAAGCACCACAACGGCATCATTTCAAATCCCAACTGCTCCACCGTTATCACCCTCACCGCTGTTGCAGCCCTCAATCGACTGTCTCCCATTCAGACCATGGTGGCCAGCACCTATCAGGCTGTATCTGGCGCTGGCGTTGCAGGAATTTCCGAGCTGCACCAGCAGGTTTCCGACCTGGATGCAGGTAAGGAAGCTCAGGTCAAGACCTTTGCTCACCAGATTGCGTTCAATCTGATTCCCCAGATTGGCAGCGAGCAGTTTGAGGGATATACCAGTGAAGAAATGAAACTGCAAAACGAAGGACGCAAAATCCTGCATCTTCCTGAAATGAAGGTAAGCTGCACCTGTGTTCGGGTTCCTGTGGTTCGCAGTCATTCCATTTCCGCCACAATGACCTTTCAATCTCCCGTTACCGTGGAGCAGGCCAGAGCCGCCATCGCAGCTGCACCTGGGTGTAAGCTGGTAGATGACCTGAAACAGAATCAATACCCCATGCCCTTGGATACCTCTAACCAGGATCTGGTATGGGTCGGACGGATTCGCCCTGACCTCACTAATCCCGGCGGCATCACCCTGTGGTGCTGTGGCGATCAAGTGAGAAAAGGTGCAGCAACCAACGCCGTACAGATTGCAGAGCTGTTGATTCGGAAGTGAGCACTGTTTCACAGCCCTTGTGGACAAAAAGAGGCTGTCTCCGGTCTTGAGAGACAGTCTCTTTCTCTGCATGATCCCAAAGAATGTCCCAGAATTCCACACCCCCTGTGGATAAAAAATCACCTCTGCAACTGCGCAGAGGTGATTTTTCTGTGATTTACAGGTCTCTTGCTACGCCGTCGTCCGCCTTTGTCAGGTTGGAGTTGGAAATCAGTTTTCTGGGGCAGACATCCACACATTGTCCGCAGTTGTCACACAAATCGTAATCAATGACCGCCAAATTTCGTTCCACCTTAATGGCTCCCTTGGGACAAATTTTCTCACATTTGCTGCAACCAATACAACCAATGTCGCAGCCGCGAAGTGTCACGGAGCCACGGGCATTGGAGGAGCAGGCCACGGTGATATTGACGCCATAGTGAACAGGCACAATAATATTTCTTGGACAAGCCGCAGCGCAGCTCATACAGCCTGTACATTTATCCGGGTCCACCTTGGCCACCCCATCCACCAGATGAATGGCGTCAAACTTACAGGCTGCCACACAGTTTCCAAATCCAAGACAGCCAAACTTACAAATCAGTGGGCCACGGCCTGCCACTTTTGTGGCCGCCACGCAATCATGGATGCCTTCATACACGCCTTTATCCCGGGCTGTAGTGCCGGCACAACGGACAAAAGCCACCTGACGGGCCACTTTCTCCGCCTTTGTCCCCATGATTTTTGCCATCTTCTGTGCACATTCTTCGCCGCCGGCAATGCACAAGCCCACAGGGGCTTTGCCGTCCAGCACAGCCTGTGCATAGGCTCCACAGCCGGAAAAGCCACATCCGCCGCAGTTTGCGCCGGAAAGGCATTCCTGCAAAGGCTCCAGCCTGGGGTCCGTCTCCACATAAAAGACCTTGCTGGCAACCGCCAGTACCAGACCAAAAAACAGTGCCAGGCCGCCTAACACTCCTATTGCAATTAAAATATCCACGGCAATTCCTCCTTAAAATACCTTCAGGCCGGAAAATCCCATAAAGGCCAGCGCCAAAAGCCCAGCCGAAATCAGCGCAATGGGAAAGCCTTTAAAGCACTCCGGACACTCTGCTTCCTCCACCCGTTGGCGCACAGAGGAAAACAGAACAATGGCCAGGGTGAAGCCCAGGCCGCCGGTAAAACCGTAGACCAACGACTCAAGGGGACCATATTGCAGCTGGATATTCAGCAGTGCAACACCCAGCACCGCACAGTTGGTAGTGATGAGCGGCAAATAGATTCCCAAAGCCTGATACAGGGTCGGAACGCTCTTTTTGAGAAACATTTCCACAACCTGTACGACGGAAGCAATAATGAGGATAAAGGCCGCTGTCTGCATATAACTGAGGTCGAGAGGGGAGAGGATCCAGTGATCCACTGCCCAGGTGGCCAAAGAGGCAATGGTCATAACGAAGGTAACGGCAACGCCCATGCCCAGTGCGGTATCCGTTTTTCTGGAAACACCCATAAAGGGACAGATGCCTAAAAATTTCACCAGAATGAAGTTATTGGTAAGAATCGCACCCAATGCAATGGCAAGCAGGGAAGTCACATTCATACCGCTGCCTCCTTTCTCTTTGCGGCCTCTTTTTCACGCTGGCGGTTATCCAGGTGTCTGGTAAGCCATTGGGAAAAGGCTATGACAATGCCCAGGGTAAGGAAGCCGCCGAAGGGGAGAATCATCATCATAGCAGGATACTGCTCCGGAATGATCCGGATTCCGGCCCCTCCGTTGAGAAGTCCGGCTCCAAATGTACCGCTGCCCAACAGTTCCCGAAAAATGCACATTATCACAAGGGCGATGGTGTATCCCAATCCCTGAGTCAGCCCATCCACCAGAGAGGCGAAAACGCCGTTTTTAGAGGCAAATGCCTCTGCACGACCCAAAATAATGCAGTTTACCACGATCAACGGGATAAACACGCCCAAACTATTTGACAGCTCCGGCAAAAATGCTTGTAGCAGCAGATCCACCATGGTAACAAATCCGGCAATAATCACCACATAGGCGGCGATCCGAATACTGCTGGGAATGACCTTACGCAGAAGGGAAATGATCACATTGGAGCAAATCAGAATCAGAGTGACCGACAACCCCATGCCCAGACCATTGAACAGCGTGGTGGTAATGGCCATGGTAGAGCACATACCCAAAAGCTGTACCAGCACCGGGTTCTTAGTCAAAAGCCCTTCTTTCAACTGTTTTTGAATTTTCATTTCTGAGCCCCTCCTTTCATATCCCTCCAGCTGGCCAGAGCAGCATTGATTCCGTCGCATACCGCCCGGGAAGTAACCGTAGCACCTGTAAGCGCATCGATCCGCCCGCCATCCTTTGTCACTGCCACGGCCTGGTCCACTCCAACAAACTGGCTGCGGAACGCTTCTTTTGTAGCGTTTGCGCCCAAACCGCTGGTTTCACTGTGGCTTACAACTTCCAGCCCGGTAACGGCTCCTTCGTTGTTGATTCCCACCATCAGGTGAATTTCACCGCCGTATCCGCCGGGTGCAACTTCAAACACATAGCCGTCCGTCGTGGTATAGACCTGGCGCACCAGAGCCGATGCATCGGGGAAGGATTCCAGCTTTTCCAGCACCTGCTGCCCCTCCGGCACCACTTTTAGCAGAGCCTCTTCCGTTTTTCTTTCCTTTTCTGCTGCAATTCGGTCTTTAGTAATCATATTGACCCCTGCCAGCAGACCTGCGATTATAGCAGCAATGATAAACAATGTTAAAACCGTCCGAACGCCTGAACTTTTCTGATTCATTGCTTTTCCTCCTTTTTGGTCATGCCGAAGCGCTTGGGTCGGCCTACCTGATCCAGAAGGACCACACAGGTATTCATAATCAGAATGGCATAGCTGACCCCCTCAGGATAGGAGCCAAAGTACCGGATCACAACTGTGATGATGCCGCAGCCCAGTCCGAAAAGAATCTGTCCCAGTCCGGTAATCGGTGTGGTCACATAGTCTGTCGCCATAAACCAGGCACCCAGCATAAGACCGCCGGACAGGAGCTGGCTGAGCATCCATACAACCCGGTCATTTCCTCGAGGGAAGAGGAAGGTCAGAACCGCTACAGTTCCCAGGAAGGATAGGGGAATTCTCAGGGTAATTACTTTACGAACCACTAAGTACAGGCCGCCTGCCAGGAGGAGCACCGCGGAAATCTCACCCATAGAGCCGCCCACCGTTCCCAGAAACAGATCCAGCAGAGACTCTTGAGGCAGCGCACCGGTATGCATATTGTTCAGAGGGGTAGCCGCAGTGACTGCGTCCACCGGATGGAAAATCCCGGGCCGGGAACCATCCTCCACCCAGGTGGTCATCACCACAGGCCAGGACAAAAGAAAGGCCCGAGCAGCCAGCGCCGGGTTCATAAAGTTCTTTCCAATGCCGCCAAAGAGCTGCTTGACCACCACGATGGCAAAAAAGTCGCCCACGAGAATGGTCCAATAGGGAATGGTGACCGGACACACAAATGCGATCAAAAGGCCCGTAACCACACTGGACAAGTCTCCCACCGTGTTGTCAAGCTTCATGATCTTCCGATAGGCCCATTCAAAGAATACGGAGCCTGCCACAGAGATCCCCGCCACAGTGAAGGCCCGGAACCCAAACATCAGCACGGCCCAGAGCAGAGCCGGCATCAGCGCAATGATTACATCCAGCATCAACCGCCAGGTCCGGTTTGGGCCATGGATATGAGGAGAGCTGGAGACCGTAAGCTCATAGAAATATTTTACTTTACCTGCCATGATATCCCCTCCTTATTGATTTGGCGGCTGTGCATTGCGAAGCTTTTGCTTGCCGGTGCGGATGCTGTGCACCAAGGGCAGACAGCCGGGACAGGTGTAGGCGCAGCACCCGCACTCTACACAATCCATAATGTGCTGTGCCTTCAGTTCCTCGATATCGCTGCGCCGCTCTGCACTATAGAGCTTCAGCGGCATCAGGTGCATGGGGCAGACTGATACGCATTTGCCGCACCGAATGCAGTGAGGATGTTCGTCCAGGTATCTGTTTTTACTTCCCAAAATGGTGACGGCGTTGGTTCCCTTGGTAACAGGCACCGCCAAATCAAACTGAGCAAGTCCCATCATTGGGCCGCCGGAAAGAACCTTGTAGGGGTTTTCTGCAAATCCCACTGCGTCCACCATATCTGCAAAGGGAGTGCCTACCGGAACCATCAGGTTTCGAGGTCCCATGGCGATGTCCCCGGAAACCGTAACCACCCGCTGCACCAGGGGCATTCCGTCCCACACGGCGTCCGCAATCGCCGCGCAGGTTGCCGTGTTAAACACCGCACACCCCACCTGCGCCGGAAGCCCGCCGGGAGGCACCTGCCGTCCGGTAATGGCCTGAATCAGCTGTTTTTCAGAGCCCTGAGGATACCTGGGCCGCAAGGATTGTATGGTGATACCGGGATGGTCCGACAGCTCCTGCGTTACCTCCCGGATGGTGGTTTCCTTGTCTGCTTCGATTCCGATTACGGCTTCTTTGAGACCCAGGATTTTCATGATGATCTCCATACCTGCCAGAACCCGGTCGCTCCGTTCCCGCAGCAGCCGTTCGTCTGCTGTGATGTAGGGTTCACACTCGGAAGCATTGACAATCATGATATCCACCTTGCCAACGCCGGAAGAGAGCTTCACATGGGTGGGAAAGGTAGCACCGCCCATGCCCACAATTCCCGCTTCCCGGATGATTCCGATCAAATCTTCCGGTGTCAGGTCATCAATGGTCTTACGGCGCTGAATTTCGGGGCAGAGCGTCTCCTGCATATCGTTTTCAATGACCACGGACAGAACCGTGGTTCCATTGGGATGGGGCCGAAGCTCCACAGCCTTCACGGTGCCGGACACAGATGCATGAACCGGAACGCAAAGTCCCGGTCCATCTCCGATTTTCTGCCCGATATTCACATGATCTCCTTTGGAAACCAGAGGTTTGCAGGGAGCGCCAATATGCTGAGACATGGGGATCACCACCACCTGCGGTGGTGGAAACGGTTTAATTTTCCGATCTCTGGTAAGAGTCTTTTGTCCCCGGGGATGGATCCCGCCATAAAAAGGAACTGCCATAAGCATAGTCACCTCACAAAAAAATAAAACACAGTATAGGGTTGTATCCTCTCCAGATAAGAGATGTATACTAACACTATACTGCGTTTCTATACTTTTGTAAACCATTTTTTGACATTTTATTCAAAAAGTAGGTCTATATCGATACTTTTTTATACATTTCGCTCCATGGATATCGGTCCGGCGGCTCTACGCAAAAGCAGACCGGCTCCTTGGTTGCAGGGTGCACAAAGGAGAGACTGTGGGACCAAAGAGCAATGGGACAGTCATCCTCCAGAAGGCTGTATTTCCGATCTCCCACCAAAGGCAGTCCACGGCTGGAAAACTGAGCCCGGATCTGGTGGGTCCGTCCTGTCTCTAAATGAATGAGCACCTTGGAAAGCGGCCCCCGGTGCAAAACCCGGTAGGACAGAACGGCCTCCTGCACATCCTTGCCCGGTTGTGTCACCACATAGGTTTTCCGTTCCGGTTTATTTCTCAGAAGCAGATCCCGGTATTGTCCCGCATCCTCTTGGGGGCAGCCATGGACCACGGCTAAATATTCCTTATCAAATGTTCTTTCCCGGATCTGTGCCGACAAGCATGATGCCGCCGCAGGGGTTCTGGCCAAAACCATAAGGCCGCTCACCACCCGGTCCAGCCGATGGACGGTCCGGACGCAGGCTGTTTCGTCTCCCAGCTGGTGCCGCAGCAAAGAGGGGAGGCCCCCCGGTTCATCCGTAGACAGAACCCCTGCGGGCTTTATACAGACTAAAATCTCCTGATCTGCATAGACGATGGAAACTGGATCCATAAATCATTCCTTTCCGATAAAGGAAAAGGAGGCCTTAAAGCCCCCTTTTCCTTTCAATCAGGCATTTTCTTTCACAATTACAAACCCATCCACCAGGTTTGCTTCCTGGAGGGTTCCCTGGATTGCCAGGGTATGCTCCATGAGGTCAGTGAGAACCACGCAACCGTCCTTGCACTCCACACGCATGACATTGCGCATCAGCAGCGTCTCAGGGGACTGGGTATTCTTATAAACAGTAGAAAGACACATAGCAATTCTCCTTACTTTGCCAGGGACTGCAGCACCATAGACAGGCGCATATTGCCCTTTTCAAAATCAGATACAGCTTGCATGACCTGCTCATAGGCCATCTTCTCTCCGGCTGCCTCCAGCTGCTTGGCCAGATTGGCCAGCTCCTGCGCATGGGAGGCATTGTGGCCCACCATGTACTTCATGAGGGCTGTCAGCTCCTCCATAGGCGTATGCTCACAGTTGCCGCAGCAGCCGCACTCACCGCCATGGCAGTGCTCATGGTCGTGAGGATGCTCGTGATGATGTTCGTGATGATGTTCGTGATGGTGCTCACCGCAGGAGCCCACATGTTCGTGATCCATATGCATAAGGGATACTCCTTTCGTCCGCAAAAGCGGTCTGTCAATTTATCTTCATTATACAGCAACCTCAGGCATTCTGTCAAAGAAAATCTGTAAAACTCTTTGTGAAAGATAGAAAAAGAGGCCATCTTAGAAGCAAGACAGCCTCTTTTCGGTTTATGGCAGCTTACTCCTGCTCCAAAGCCATCACCTTGTCCACCCGGCGCTGATGTCTGCCGCCTTCAAAATCCGTACTAAGGAAGGTGTCCACGATCTCAAGGGCCAGTTTCTCCCCTACCACACCGGCACCCATGGCCATCATATTGGAATCATTGTGCTGACGGGTGAGGCGGGCGCACATCAGATCAGAAAGCAGAGCGCAGCGAATGCCCTTGACCTTATTGGCTGCGATGGAAACGCCGATGCCGGTGGTGCAGATCACCACACCCCGCTCATTGGTACCATTTGCAACGGATTTTGCAGCAGCACCTGCAAAGTCGGGATAGTCGCAGCTGTCTTCGGTATAAGTCCCGAAATCTTCTACCTCATGGCCCTGGGCTGCAAGGTGTTTTTTTACTGCTTCTTTCAGTGTTAAGCCGCCGTGATCACAAGCCAAAGCAATTTTCATATCAACATTCCTCTTCTTTCTGTTTTAAGTAATTACAAACCCACCATTTACAGGCAGGACTTGTCCCGTCACAAACTGGGAATCTGCCAGATACAGCATAGCCTGTGCCACATCCTCCGGGGTGCCGTTTCTCTCCAGTGGGGTCTGCTCTCGCAGCTGCTCCAAAATCTCCGGGGTCACATTGGACACCATATCCGTAAGAATTACACCGGGTGCAATGGCATTGACTCGGATGCCGGAGGGGCCCAGCTCCTGGGCCAATGCCTTTGTAAAGGCCAGGACCGCCCCCTTAGAGGCGGAATATGCCACCTCACAGGATGCGCCTACCTGCCCCCACATGGAACTGACATTGATGATACAGCCCCTGTGATGCCTTAAAAACAAGGAGGTTGCCTCCTGTGCACACAGATACATTCCCCGGACATTTACCGCAAAAATGCGGTCCCAGACCTCCACAGGGGTCTGAGACAGCAATCCGTAGTGGGTGATGCCGGCGTTATTGACCAAAACATCCAGCTGCCTGATATTTGCAAATGCTGCTTTCACTGCCTCATGGTCCGAAACATCCACACACACAGCAGCCGCCCCTGTCTCTTTGGCAATGCTTCCGGCTGCCTCATGGTTTTTTTCATAAAAAAAGGTGACCTGATCCCCACGGCCTGCAAAGGCCCGCACTGCGGCAGCGCCAATGCCCCGGGAACCTCCTGTAATCAAAACTGAAGCCATATAATCCTCCCAACAATGGCAAACAGGGCTGCCAGCAAAAGCCACATGGCTTTCCGGACAGCCCTGATGTTTACCGACGACGGCTCTTCGTGCGGTGATCCGTATACTGCCGCAGAGAAGAAATCTTGCTGTCAGATTCGGACATAAATTGCTTCAGACGCTCCTCAAAAAGCTGGTCAGAAGACTTAGCCACCGTGGCCTGGGTGGGAGTCGCCTGTGCAGGTGCGGGGCGGCTCTGACGGGGACGATCCCCATTGGCACCGAAGTTGTTGTTCCGGGGCCGGTCATTGTTTCCGAAATGATTGCTGCGGGGGCGGTTTTGGGGGGCGGGCTTGGGCTCCAGGCGCTTAATAGACAGGTTGATCTTGCCAGCGGGATCCACGGCGATGACCATAACCTTTACATCCTGTCCCTCGGTCAGATGCTGGCGAATATCGCTGACATAGGCATTGGCCACCTCAGAAATATGTACCATGCCTGTCTTATTCTCCGGCAGTGCGATGAATGCGCCGAAATTGGTAATGCTCTTTACCTTACCTTCGATGATAGCTCCAACTGTTAACTCCATACTGCGAAACTTGTCCTCCTAAAAAATACAAACACGCTATATTTACTCTCCGATATCGGAGAAAATGACTTCACCGTTTTCCACCAGACCCAGCATGTCCCGAGCGATTTTCCGAACGCTTTCGTCGGAACCCAGGGCCTCGATGTCGGTCCGAAGATCCTGATTTTCCTGTCTGACCTGCGCCACCTGCCGGGACAGAGACTGCGCCTTTGCCTCGTTTTCTTTGATCTGTGTCCGCTGGGACACCAGGATAAAGACAGAGGACCCCACCACCAGAAACACCAGCAGCTTGATCATATGACTGGATCTGCGAAACTTCACGGGTAACTTCATATTGACTCCCTCCAGAGCTGGCGACTGAACGCCTTCTACTGACTATTCTAACCCATTTTCTGCTGAAAGAAAAGAGAATTTTTAATAATTTTTTGACTTTTTTACAGATAAACCAAATGGGTCTGACACAAAGAGACACGAAATACCAAAAACCGTCAAAAATCTTTCTCAATGCTCTGCCACCTATGGTCTCCAGCAGACCCCAGCCCAGAAAAATTCCAAGCAGTTGGAACCCATCCATCCTTCCCTGAGAGACTCCCAAGCTGTAACACAGAAGGCTGTACCCTGCGGCAAGCAAAAGCACAATGTCACCGGGAATGGTCCAGCCCGGTGCCCTGCACTCCAAGGACCGAACAAAGCGATAGGCCACAGCCCAGCAGGCTCCCAGACCCAAGGCCCACAGAAACCATTGGGTCTGCTCATACACCCCGGGAGCCATCAGCCAAAGAGGCGGGAGAAAAAGCCGCCTTCTCGTCTGGGTTCTTCATAGACCAGGGCCATGACCGTTCCGTCCACTGCCACCTGACCGCCATCCAGAGATAGGGTCTTGAGATGGAGGTTTTCTCCCCGAACCAGTAGGTTGCCCCGTCCGGTTTTCAGTACCACAGCCGACTCATCAAAACTTACCACTTCATTGACGCCGCTGATTGTAAGCTTCTTCCGCTCATCCAATACAAGCTTATGGGGCATTTGCAGCCCCCGTTCCTCTGTCATACGCCCATCCTCCTTGCTTTTGTTTCAGCATATGCTCTCAGGAGGAGGTTCAGAACCACTATAAAAATTTTTCATGGAGTTTCTTTGCAGGGAGCCTGTCACAGGGATTTTATCCCATGTTCTGCAATTTTTCCAGCACCTTCCGGAAATACTCCGGCAGGGTAGAGGTCACCAGAACAGGCAGACCGGTTCTGGGGTGGCGGAAGCACAAAGAGCAGGCGTGCAGGCACTGGGTGTCCTGTCCCAGCTCCGGCTTCTTATGACCATACACCATGTCCCCCAAAATGGGACGACCCAGATAGGCCATGTGGACACGGATCTGATGGGTGCGTCCCGTTTCCAGACGGCACCGGATGTGGGTATAGCCCCGATATCGGGCGATGACCTCCCAATGAGTTACAGCCTCCTTACCTCCCCGCTGCGTCACTGCCATACGCTTGCGATCGGAAGGGTGACGGCCGATGGGGGCATCTACCGTGCCTCTGTCCTCTTTAAAACTGCCACATACAATGGCTTCATAGGTTCGTGACAGGGTGTGGTCTTTTAACTGGCTGGCCAGCACCGTATGGGCCAGATCGTTTTTGGCAACTGCAAGAAGGCCAGAAGTGTCCTTATCGATTCGGTGGACAATGCCGGGCCGCATCACACCATTGATGCCGGAAAGCTGGCTGCCTCTGGCATACAGCAGGCCAT
>JARIBV010000115.1 GCA_029257335.1 Faecousia sp. | reverse complement strand
CATTGCCATTATGCCCCATGTGGCGCCCAAACGGCTGGACACTGCCAAAGAAAAGCGGGTGGAGCTTCATCTGCACACCAATATGTCCAACATGGACGCCTTGACCCAGGCCACCGCGGCGGTCAAGCAGGCGGCAGCCTGGGGCCACCAGGCCGTGGCCATTACGGACCATGGCTGTGCCCAGGCATTCCCGGAGGCCATGAAGGCAGCGGGAAAGGCCAAGGTTGCAGGTACCGATCAACCCATCAAAGTTCTCTACGGCTGCGAAGCCTATTATGTCAATGATGTCGATGACCGAATTGTGGTCCACGGGAAGCAGGATTGTACCTTTATAGAGGAATATGTGGCCTTCGATTTGGAGACTACCGGATTGAGTGCCGCCACCGATGAAATCATCGAGATCGGTGCGGTGATTCTGAAAGATGGGCAGGAGGCAGGCAGATTCCAGAGTTTTGTGGACCCGGGCCGAGGTCTTACACAGAAGATCACCGATCTCACAGGCATTACGGACAAGATGCTGGTGGGGGCTCCCAAGATCCGGGAGGTGCTTCCTGAGTTTCTGAAATTTTGCGGGAATCGCCCTCTGATTGCCCACAATGCGGATTTTGATGTGGGCTTCATTGCAGCAGCCTGCCGACGGCTGGACATTTCGTACAATCCCACCTATCTGGATACGCTGATTCTGTCTCAGAATCTCATGCCGCAGCTGGGAAAATTCAAGCTGGATATTGTGGCCAATGCATTGAGTCTCCCGGAATTCAACCACCACCGGGCGGCAGACGATGCACTGACCTGCGGGTTGATTTTTGACAGGCTTCGGGAAAAGCTGGTGGAGATGAACATTCACAGCTTGCAGCAAATCAATCCGGCCATGCCGGCACTGCGTGCAAAAAATAAGGTGGGAGACCGTCATGCGAGACACATTATCCTGTTTGCAAAGAATCAGACCGGACTTCGGAACCTGTATCATCTGATTTCCATTGGCAATCTGAAATACTTCAAACGAAATCCCAGAATCCCAAAATCCGAGCTGCTGACCTACAGGGAGGGCGTGATCATTGGCTCTGCCTGTGAAGCCGGAGAGCTTTTCCAGGCGATTTTGGCGCATAAGAGTGAAGAAGAGCTGCTTCGGCTGGCTTCCTTTTATGACTTTCTGGAAATACAGCCCCTGTCCAACAACCGATTTATGCTGGAAAAGGGAGTTGCACAGAACGAAGAAGAACTGCGTGAGTTCAACCGCACCGTGGTGCGTCTGGGAAAGAAGCTGGGAAAGCCGGTTTGCGCCACCGGGGATGTCCACTTCCTGAATCCCGAGGACGAGATCTACCGGCATATTCTTCTGGCGACCAAGGGCTTTGACGATGCAGACAAGGACAATCCGTTGTATTTCCGCACTACAGACGAAATGCTTCGGGAGTTTTCCTATTTGGGAGAAGAAACCGCCTATGATGTGGTGGTGAAAAACACCAACCTCATTGCCGATATGTGTGAATCTCTCCGCCCGGTACCCCATAATCTATTTGCTCCATCCATCGAAAATTCGGTGGAGGACCTGAAAAATCTGGTGTACGGAAAGATGCGCCGCCTGTACGGCGAACATCCTCCGGAACTGATTACCAAGCGTGTTGAAACGGAGCTGGGGGACATTATCAGCTGTCACTATGATGTGATTTATATGTCCGCCCAGAAGTTGGTTCAGAACTCTCTGGAGCATGGTTATCTGGTTGGCTCTCGTGGTTCGGTGGGCTCCTCCATCGTGGCCTATATGGCGGGGATCACGGAAGTAAACTCCTTTCCACCCCATTATCGCTGCCCCAATCCGGAATGTAAGTATACCACTTTCGATGTGCCAAAGGGATTTGGCTGTGGTGCGGATCTGCCAGATGCTGTATGCCCGAAATGTGGCGCAAAATTTGAAAAAGACGGATTCAACATTCCTTTCGAGACCTTCCTGGGATTCGGCGGTGACAAGGTTCCTGATATTGACCTGAATTTCTCAGGCGAATATCAGGCAAAAGCTCATGCCTACTGTGTGGAGCTCTTCGGCAAGTCTCATGTGTTCCGGGCCGGAACCATCGGCACGGTGGCTGAAAAGACGGCCTTTGGCTATGTGAAAAAGTATCTCTCCGAGAGAAATAAGACCGTGGTGCGGGCAGAGGAGAACCGTCTGGCCGCAGGCTGCGTAGGGGTCAGAAGAACCACGGGCCAGCATCCCGGCGGCCTGGTGGTAATCCCGCAGGAAAACGAGATCTGGGACTTTTGCCCGGTGCAGCACCCGGCAGATGACCCCAATGCTGAGACGATCACCACCCACTTTGAATACCACTCCATGGAGGAGAACCTGCTCAAGCTGGACATGCTGGGCCATGATGACCCCACCATGATCCGCATGATGGAGGATATGACGGGAGTGGATGCCCAGAAGATCCCTCTGGATGACAAGGACACCATGTCCATTTTTACCAGTTCCAAGGTTCTGGGGTATGAGGATGACCCCATTCTCGGCCCTACAGGAGCCGTTGCAATCCCTGAGTTTAATACCCGCTTCACCAGAGGAATGCTCATGGACACTATGCCCACAAAGTTCGACACTCTTTTGCGGCTTTCCGGCTTTTCTCACGGCACGGATGTGTGGCTGGGCAACGCCAAGGATCTGATTACTTCCAAAACGGCCTCCGTTGACGAAGCCATTGGCTGTCGTGACGATATTATGATCTACCTGATTTCCTGCGGGATGCCGGAAAAACGGTCCTTTAAGATTATGGAGGCAGTGCGAAAGGGAAGAGGCCTTCCGGAGGGAGCGGAGGAAGAAATGGTTGCCGCCGGTGTGCCGGCCTGGTATATTGAATCCTGCAAGAAAATCAAGTACCTGTTCCCCAAGGCACACGCTGTGGCCTATGTTATGATGGCATTCCGAATTGCCTGGTTTAAGGTACACCATCCGCTGGCTTTCTATGCGGCCTATTTCTACCGCAGAAGCCAGAAGGGCGGATTTGATGCAGGAATGATGACCCGGGGCATTGAGGAGGTCAAGGCCCACATTGCGGCCATTGACGGCAATGATGATGCCACGGACAAAGACGGCGATATGCTCATCACTCTGGAGGTCTGTTATGAGTTCTATCTGCGGGGCTTCCGGTTCGCCCCCATGGACCTGTACGAATCCCACGCTACCAAGTTTTTGGTGAAGGACGGAAAGCTGCTGCCACCCTTTGTTTCCGTGTCCGGTCTGGGCGAGACGGCAGCCTGGGATATTATGGAAGGCAGAAAGGGAAAGAAATTTATTTCCATCGAGGAATTTTCAGCGGCTTGCCCCAAAGTTTCCAAGACCCATATTGAGAATCTGAAAGCGGCCGGCGCATTTGGAGATCTGCCGGATACCAGCCAGGTCAGCCTGTTCTGAACTGGGGCATATGGCTTAGAGGACTTGTCAGAATTGGGTTTCCATGGTAAAATAAAACTGTTATCATTAAGAAAAAGGTGATTGATATGCAGGATACTGGAAGACAGTTTCATATTCACTGTGTGCAGGGGGATGTAGGCCGTTACTGCCTCCTGCCAGGCGATCCCGGTCGGTGTGAAGCCATTGCAAAGCTTTTTGACAATCCCGTTCATGTAGGGATGAACCGGGAATATAACATCTATACAGGCACCCTCCTGGGCGAGAAGGTCTCCGTCTGCTCCACGGGAATCGGCGGCCCTTCTGCGGCCATTGCCATGGAGGAGCTGGCAGCCATCGGCACCGATACATTTATCCGTGTAGGAACCTGCGGCGGTATTGACCTTTCGGTGGAGCCCGGTGATGTGGTGGTCGCCACCGGTGCCATCCGCTTTGAGCACACCTCTTTGGAGTACGCTCCCATGGAGTTTCCCGCTGTGGCCGACTTCGATGTGACAGCAGCTCTGCGGCAGGCCAGCCTGGAGATGGGAATGAAGACCCATGTGGGCGTGGTGCAGTGTAAGGACGCTTTCTACGGTCAGCATGCCCCTGAGCGCAGCCCTGTTTCTTACGATCTTTTGCAGAAGTGGGAATCCTGGAAGCGGCTGGGCGTTAAGGCCAGTGAGATGGAGTCTGCCGCTCTGTTCGTGGTGGCTTCTGCCCTGAAGGTTCGCTGCGGCAGCTGCTTCCATGTGATTTGGAATCAGGAGCGGGAGAAGGCCGGACTGGGTCAGAATATGACCGAGGACACTTCTGCTGCCATTCGTGTTGGCGTAGAGGCATTGAAGCTGCTGATCCGGCAGGACAAGGCAGCAAAATAAGGAATTCAGACCGCTCCGCATTTTGCAGAGCGGTTTTTCCTGTGGGGATCTATGTCCTGAGTGGGTAGAATCCTATAAATATATGGAAAAACAAACGGCTCTTTTTGTTTGAATTTCATGTACTTAAAAGTTTTGAAATAAATTTACGAAAAGTATGCTGAAAATGGTTGCTATTATACTGCAGAAGGTGGTATAATGACTATGCATGTCCTGCTGAGGAAATGAGTGTAGGGAAGGAGTGCCGAAGCTGTGACGGTGGATTCTGTGGTGATTTTTGTGCCGGACGATACCCGGCGAACCGGTCGGGAGGACCCCTTGCTGCTGGAGCAGGTACAGGGTGTGCCGCTTCTTGCATGGCTGTCCGGTTCTCTTGCCAAGATGGGCGCCCAACGGTTTTTCCTGGTTGCCCAGCCCGGCTGTATTGCCCGGGCAAAAAGCTGTTTTCCCGATGATGTGGAGCTGACGGTCTGCACCGAGCAGGACCCGGCAGACCTTCTGCATGTATTCCTGTCTACGATGGATGAGGGCTGCTCTCGGGTGTGTATCATTACGGGACCGGTGGCCCATCTGCCTGCGCAGGTTTGTCCCGCCCCTCCGACGGAAGCGCGCCACGGAGCATTCATGGTCAACCGAGAAACCTTCATGGATGCGCTGGATCAGGACTTTTCCTTTGCACATTTTCTGGCGAAGGAGTCGGAAGCCTGCGGCCCGGAAGAGGGCTTCTATCCCATCAGTGACTATACGGAGCTGCTGTCTTTTCAACATGCAATGAACCGCAGTCAGCTTCTGCTGCTTGCGCAGACCGGTGTGAAGATCTGGGATCTTGACAATTGCTATGTAAACCCGTGGACCAGAGTGGGGGCAGATACCACCCTCATGCCCGGAACGGTGCTCAATGGCCGCAACAGCATTGGAAGCCATTGTGTCATTGGCCCCAATTCGTTCCTTACGGACTGCTCTGTGGCAGACGGCGCCCAGGTGATCCAGAGTCGTGCCGAACGGGCATTCATTGGGCGGGATTGCAGCGTGGGTCCCTTTGCGAATCTGCGGCCCGGCACCAGCCTGGCTCCGGCGGTTCGTGCAGGTGCTTTTGTAGAGCTGAACCGCGCCTCAGTTGGAGCAAGAACGCAGATTGCCCATTTGGCTTACCTGGGAGATGCTACAGTGGGGCAGGATTGTAATATTGGCTGCGGCGTGGCCACTGCCAATTTTGACCGGGTAAACAAATTCCAGACTGTGGTGCAGGACAATGCATTTGTTGGCTGTGACACCTGTCTGGTGGCCCCTGTTCAGGTGGGACAGGGGGCATACATCGCTGCGGGCTCTGTGGTGACACAGGATGTGCCCGATGGCGCGTTGGCTCTGGCGAGAAGCCGTCAAACTAATAAGAAAGATTGGGCCAACAAACATAAAAAGTAGGTTTTCCGGCAAGCCGGATTCCAGAATAGAAAAAAAGTGAGGTACCTTCCGATGATCGCACATGGTAAAGAAATCAAGGTGTTCTGCGGCAACGCCAACCCCTCTTTCGCAAAGGGTATTTGCGATGAGCTGGGCCTGGAGCTCGGCAAGAGTGAAGTGAAGCAGTTCGCTGACGGCGAGGTCTCTGTTTCCATCAACGAGACGGTGCGTGGCTGTGACGTGTTCCTGGTTCAGTCCACCTGCAAGCCTGTAAACAATAGCCTGATGGAGCTGCTGATCATGATTGACGCCTGCCGCCGTGCTTCCGCCGGCCGGATCACTGCTGTTATGCCCTATTATGGCTACGCTCGCCAGGATCGTAAGGCTAAGGCACACGACCCCATTTCTGCAAAGCTGGTTGCCAACATGCTCACCGCTGCCGGTGCTGACCGGGTTTTAACTATGGACCTGCATGCAAACCAGATTCAGGGCTTCTTTGATATTCCTGTGGACAATATGCTGGGCACGCCCGCATTTGTGAAGTACTATATGGAAAAGTTCCCTGAGGATCAGTTTGACCATGATGAGTTTGTTGTGGTTTCTCCCGACGCAGGCTCTGTGGCAAGAGCCCGGAACTTTGCAGCCAAGGTGCATATGGACCTGGCCATCGTTGACAAGCGTCGTCAGAAGGCCAACTTCTGTGAGGTTATGAATGTCATCGGTGATGTTAAGGGCAAGACCTGCATCCTGTATGATGATCTGGTGGATACCGCCGGTTCTCTGTGCAACGCTGCTGCTGCTCTAGTTGAGGTCGGCGGTGCTGCAAAGGTCTATGCCTGCGCTACCCACGGTGTTCTGTCCGGCCCCGCTCTGGACCGCATCGACAACGGCTATATTGAGGAACTGATGGTTCTGAACACCATTCCCATGCCCGAGGGTTACACCGGCAAGAAGATCAAGCAGTTGGATGTTGCACCTCTGTTTGCAAAGGCCATCAACCGCGTTTACACCGAGACTTCCATCTCCAGCCTGTTCTAAGATGCTGGGAAAACCTTCGGCGGACTGGCTGATTGTTGGATTGGGAAATCCGGGGAAGCAGTATGAAAAGACCCGGCACAATGCAGGCTTTCGCAGCCTGATGGCCTTGGCAGACAGCTTGAACTGCCGGGTGGATCGGGGAAAGTTTCAGGGACTTCTGGGACAGGCCACCGTAGGAGGGCAGAAGCTCATCCTGCTGATGCCCCAGACCTATATGAATCTTTCCGGAGAATCCGTGGCACAGGCTGCCCGCTTCTACAAGCTGCCGCCGGAGCGGATCATTGTGCTGTATGACGATATTTCCCTGGAGCCCGGGCGGCTCAGAGTCCGAGCCGACGGCTCTGCCGGCGGTCATAACGGGATCAAGAGCATCATCTCCCACCTTCAGTGTCAAAACTTCCCTCGGGTGAAGATCGGTGTGGGAGCAAAGCCTCACCCCGACTATGATCTGGCGGACTGGGTTCTGTCCGGTTTCTCGGCACAGGAAGAAAAAGTCCTGAGCGGAATGTGGGACAAAGCTGCCGATGCGGCGCTCCTCATTACTACGCAGGGAGTTGAAAAATCAGCCAGTCGATATAATGGAAAGTAAACCATTCCCCCCGTGGCCATAGGTCATGGGGGTGAAGGCTCTTTATAGAACATTGACGGAAAGTGGGGATTTCCTGCTTTCCGCGTTTCTGCGTGGAGAAAATCCACCACGAAAGGAGGCATATGCCATGGAATTACTCTTATCTGCCTTAAAGGCTCAGCCTGGGTTTGACGCCCTTCTCCGTGCGGCGGAGGAAGGGAAAGCTGCTGCGGCAACGGGGCTGTCTCAAATCAACCGCAGCCATATGATAGCGGCGCTGGCCCGCCTGGGAAGCAGACCCATTGCAGTGGTCTGCCAGGATGATCTGGTGGCGAAGCGGCTGCGGGAGGAACTGAAGGCGTTTCTGAATCTGGAAGCCCCTGTACTCCCTAGCCGAGATCTCAACCTGTACGATGCGGCAGTTACATCCCGGGTCTGGGAGCAGCGCCGTTTGGGGCAGCTCTACCATTTGGGAAGAGGGGAGACCAGAATCCAGATTTTCTCCTGGGAATCCATGAGCATGCGGACCATGCCAAAGTCCGTGCTGTTTGGCTCTGCCTTTCGCCTCTGCCTGGGACAGACCATGGAAGTGGACCGGCTTCTGGAAAAGCTGACGGCCATGGGATACAGCCGCACCAGTATGGTGGAAGGCCCCGGCCAGTTTGCCCTTCGCGGTGGGATCCTGGATCTCTATTCTCCGGGGCAGGAGCAGCCGGTACGAGTGGAGTTTTTTGGTGACGAACTGGATACCATGGGATATTTTGACCCCGATACCCAGCGCCGGACGGAGAATGTAGAGCAGATCATGATTCTGCCTGTGGCGGAGACTCAGCCGGGACTCCACCCCCAGGCAGTGGTGGGACTCATAAAGGATCTGGAACATCTGATTGCCCGCCAGCGACGCAGAAAGGCCCCCAATGAAGACCTGATTCGGACCTTT
>JARIBV010000127.1 GCA_029257335.1 Faecousia sp. | reverse complement strand
ATTACCATCAATACCTCCCACGTTGAGTATGAGACCGAGAACCGTCACTACGCTCACGTTGACTGCCCCGGCCACGCCGACTATATCAAGAACATGATCACCGGCGCTGCTCAGATGGACGGCGGTATCCTGGTCATCGCTGCTACCGACGGCCCCATGGCTCAGACTCGTGAGCACCTGCTGCTGGCTCGTCAGGTTAACGTGCCCTCCATCCTGGTGTTCCTGAACAAGTGCGATCAGGTTGACGACGAGGAGCTGCTGGAGCTGGTTGAGATGGAAGTCCGTGAGACTCTGGACTACTACGAGTTCCCCGGCGACGACACCCCCATCATCAAGGGTTCCGCTCTGAACGCTCTGATCTGCGAGTCCAAGGATCCCAGCGATCCCGCTTACGCCTGCATCAAGGAGCTGATGGATAGCGTTGATAACTACATCCCCACTCCTGACCGTAAGGCTGACCAGCCCTTCCTGATGCCCGTTGAGGACGTGTTCACCATCTCCGGCCGTGGTACTGTTGCTACTGGTCGTGTTGAGCGTGGCCAGATCAAGAAGAACGAGCCTGTTGATATCGTCGGCCTGACCGAGGAGAAGAAGGCTTCCGTTGTTACCGATATCGAGATGTTCCACAAGCTGCTGGACTACGCAGAAGCCGGTGATAACATTGGTGCTCTGCTGCGTGGCGTGGACAAGAAGACCATTCAGCGTGGTCAGGTTCTGGCTAAGCCCGGTTCCATCCACCCCCTGACCAAGTTCAAGGGCCAGGTCTACGTCCTGTCCAAGGAAGAAGGCGGCCGTCATACTCCCTTCTTCAACAACTACCGTCCTCAGTTCTACTTCCGTACCACTGACGTGACTGGTATCATCACCCTGCCCGAGGGCGTTGAGATGTGCATGCCTGGCGATAACGTTGTTATGGACGTTGAGCTGATCACTCCCATCGCTATCGAGAAGGGCCTCCGCTTCGCTATCCGCGAGGGCGGCCGTACCGTTGGTTCCGGTGTTGTTACCGAGATCACTGAGTAATTTTTAAACAATGTGCGCACACTGTCGTCAGGCAGTGTGCGCATTTTTCTTGCAGTATATAAAGAAATGGTGCTGTCCCGTTTTTGAAGGACAGCACCATGATGTTTAACCCCAGAGGGCGGTGAGCATAGGAATAATTTGCTTTTTTCGGGACATAACTTTTGGCAGAAACACTTCGTTTCCCCGGACATCTGCCCCCAAAGCCTGGCGGATGGTTTCTTCATCGCCAAGGTAAATAAGCTGTGTGCCTTCCAGAAGCACATCAGTGAGCATTAGCAGCATCATGCTGTAGCCACGCTTTTTCATGGTAGATTCCATGAGGGTAAGGAATTCGTCTTTCCGAGAAAGCAAATGGGGAGAATCCACACAGGTAATCTGACTAACGCCAAAGAAATGGCCTGCGATGTGGAATTCCTTGAAGTCGGTAAACAGAAGATCTTCCACAGGACGATCTTCCCCGGCAGAAGCAGAGAAAATGGCTTTTCCCAGATCTTCCAATGACTCTTTTGCAATTCGTGCCATCCGGGCAGCCATCCGCCGATCCTTTTCTGTACAGGTTGGAGACTTAAACATGACGGTATCAGAAACGATGGCAGCGGCCATGAGACCGGCCATTTTTTCCGACGGCATCAGTCCACGCTCCTGGAACATGCCGGCAACAATGGTGGTGGTAGAGCCTACCGGTTCATTGCGGAAGTAAATGGGGTTGGTGGTCTGAATATCAGCCAGACGGTGATGGTCGATGATTTCCAGAATCTGAGCTTCTTCCAGACCGGGAACAGACTGTGCCTTTTCATTGTGATCCACCAGCACCACACGCTTTCTGCGAGGACGCAGCAGGTGATTCTGATATAGAAGGCCAACAATCTTGTTATCCGTGTCCAGAATCGGGTAGCAGGGTGCCCGTTCCTTCAGAACGATTTCCTTTACATCGTCCACAAGATCCCCCAGATGGAAGGTCACCAGATTCTCCCGGCGGCAAATTCGTCCAATCGGTGTGGAGTGGTAAATGAGCCGGACGGCGCGGTATGCATCGAAGGGGGTGGAGATGATACAGGTTGTAGTCTCAAGCTTCCGCAGATCCTCCGGCAACTCAGTCTGACACAGGATCAGGCAGTTTACATTCAGTTCCAGGGCACGGCGGATAAGGTCCGGCTGGTTGCCGCAGATGACCACGGAATCTGTTTTGGAAAACAACAGACCCTCTCGGCTCTGGGGAAGCGCTATGACCACCTCACCGGAAATATGATCCACGGAGTCCTCTGCGTCGTTCAGAAGCTTGCCTTCCAGCACGCTCAGCAGGTTAAAGACAGGGACCTGCTCCAGCTGGGGCGTGTAGATGGTTTGCATGTCATACTGGGCAATGTCCTCCGGCATCAGCATGCCATAGAGGGTTCCGTCGTCATTGGCAACGGGGATTCCCGGCAGGTTTCCGTTTGCCTGCAATACGCTCCAGGCTCTGTTGACCGTGACGGCTGCCCCTAAGGCAGGAGGAGTGTCGTACTCCAAATCCTGCACCTGGGTGTACATGGAAGAAATCAGCTGAGGCGGCCGGAAACCAAACCGGTCCAAAACCAACTGTGTTTCATCACTGATGTGTCCCAGCCGGGCGGCCTGATACTCCCGGTCACCCAGCGTGTTTCTCAGAGCGGCATAGGCCATAGCGGAAACAATGGAGTCTGTATCCGGGTTTCGGTGTCCGGTTACATAAATAGGATCCATAAAAAACTCCTTTCAGAGAGTGCTTAGAGTGTGATTTCCCCAGCAAGGCTGGTAGCAAAGAGGCTGCGAATTTCATCCTGTGTATAATCCTGCCCCAAAGCCCACATGAGTTTTGTCATAGCGGCTTCCGTTGTCATATCGCCGCCCTGAATGACCCCCATGTCCAGAAGCTTTTTGCCCACCTGATACACATTCAAATTACTGCTGTCGTACAAGCACTGAGAACACACCACCACGCTGACGCCGTTTTCCACGGCACCGCGGATGCCGTGGCCGGGCACATCGTGAAGGAAATTCATTCCACCCAGGCCGAAGGCTTCCAATACAATGCCACGGTAGCCCATATCCACCAGAGTGTCAAAAATGGCAGAGTCCAGCCCGGGGGTCAGTCGCAGGAGAAATACCCGATTACTGGCTTTGGTGCGCAGTGCAGCAGGACCTTTGAGCGCAGGCAGCATATCCTGATTGAGATTCAGGCCTAGGGCGGTAACAATGCCCACATACTGGCTGTTGATGCTTTCAAAGGCGTTGAAGCCGGAAGCACGGACCTTTACGGCCCGGCAGCCGCGCATGATCTTCCGGTCAAAGGCCAGAAATACACCGGGGGCACCGGCAGCTGCCATGGCAAAAGCGGCTCGCAGATTATTGGGAGCATCTGACAGGAAATCAGCCAGAGGAAGCTGAGATCCGGTAAAAACCACAGGAAGATCGATGTTTTCCAGCATAAAGGTGACCATAGAAGAGGTATAGGCCATCGTATCGGTGCCGTGGGATACGACAATTCCGTCATAGTGGCCTCGGGCGTCAAAAATAGCCCGGGCGATGATGACCCACTCTTCCGGCTGGATGTTGGATGAGTCCAGGCACATGAGGTCCTGAACGGTGATGTCATAATAGGTGCGGAGCTGATTCAGTTCTCGTTCCATCACATCGCTGCGGCGCGGCTCCAGACCTTCGCCTCCGGGGACAGATGCAATGGTACCACCGGTGGTAATGAGAAGGATATGCTTCTTGTCTGTATGATTCATAAGGCGCGTTCCCTCCTAGTTGTTCACTCTCTTTGGATTATATCCTATTTTCACAGGATATGGCAAGGGTATTTCATTTTTTTGGTTAAAAATCCGAAAAGATTTGCAAAGGGGCAGGGGAGTGGAGAATTGAAACTTGTGAAATGGAAAAATGCGGCAGGAAAAAGTGGCCGTTGCAGGAGCAACAGCCACTTTTATCCTACTTTTGAAAGTAGATACGACACAGGTCTATAAGCCGGGTTCTGTTTTGACAGCCATCTATCTAGCCCCAGGATTGCTCCTGGGATCAAGCCACCTCTTGGGGACGGCCGGGCAAGCCTATTGTCCCACACACGGTGTTGCTCCGGATAGAGTTTACAGCACCCCGATGTCTCCATGGGGCGGGTGCGCTCTTACCGCGCCTTTTCACCCTTACCGAGCTTCCGAAGAAGTTCGGCGGTATCTCTCTGTTGCACTTGTCCTAGGGTCACCCCCGGCGGGCGTTACCCGTTATCCTTGCCCTGCGGAGCCCGGACTTTCCTCACGGGGAGCCTTTCGGCTTCCCCCCGCGGCTGTCCAACCTGGTCGCCGCTCTATTGTAACGGATAAAGCCGGAATTGTCAAATTCAAATTCGGTTTTGTGGAAACATTTCCCGGTACTTCTTGCAATAGACAAGGAAAAGGGGTATACTATAGCCAACCAAATGCGAATTTACGCAGAATTGAGGAGTAATTATGACCAATCTTATATTGGATTCCTATAAGAAACACTGGCGGGAAAGGACCATTGCAGTTCTGGGCCTGGGGGTCAGCAATCGTCCTCTGGCCAGAATGCTGCTGGCTGCCGGCTGCCATGTCATTGGCTGTGACAGGACCCCCAGAGAGGGTCTGGATGAGGAAGTCCTGGAGCTGGAGCGGCAGGGATTGACTTTGAAAGTCGGCCCCGGATACTTAGAGGATTTGCAGGCGGATGTGGTGTTTCGCACGCCCGGTATGCACCCGGATACCCCGGCTTTGGTGGCACTGCGGGAGCAGGGGGCAGAGATCACCTCTGAAATGGAGATTTTTTTTGAGTGTTGCCCCTGCCCAATCATTGCGGTTACCGGCTCCGATGGAAAGACCACTACCACTACTCTGATCGCTGAGATTCTGAAAGCAGCGGGAAAAACCGTCCACTTGGGGGGCAATATCGGTACCCCACTTCTGCCAAGCGTGGAGCAGATGGGAACAGAGGACTGGGCCGTGGTGGAGCTGAGCTCCTTCCAGCTGATGGATATGCGCCGAAGCGCACAGATCGCAGTGGTGACCAACCTGGCGCCCAACCATCTGGATGTCCACAAGGACATGGCGGAGTATGTGCAGGCAAAGAAACATGTGTTTGCGTTTCAGAAGAAAGATGATGTGACCGTCTTAAATCTGGACAACGAAATTACTAGGGGATTTGCAGATGAGGTTCCCGGAACGGTGCGATTTTTCTCCAGACAAAATAAAGCCCAGGTATTTCTGGAAGACGGCATCATCTGGGCAAACGGGGAACGGATACTGGAGCAGAAGGACATCCTTCTGCCGGGAATCCACAATGTGGAAAACTATATGGCAGCCATTGCGGCCTTGCAAGGCCTGGTACCAAAAGAGGCGATCCGGCAGGTGGCAAAGAGCTTTGGCGGTGTGGAACACCGCATTGAACTGGTGCGGGTGAAAGACGGGGTGCGCTATTACAATGACTCCATTGCTTCCAGCCCCAGCCGTACCATTGCGGGACTCAGAAGCTTTCAGGAGCGGGTCATTCTTATTGCAGGTGGTTACGATAAGCACATTCCCTATGATGTGTTAGGGCCGGAGATTTGCCGCCATGTAAAAAGACTGATCGTGACCGGGGCCACCGGCGAAAAGATTCGTCAGGCGGTGGAGAGCTGCGAAGCGTATCGGATAAACGCTCCGGAAATCCTCTCCATTGCGGACTTTGATGAGGCAGTCTTTGCTGCGGCGCAGGGCGCTGCGGAGGGAGATGTGGTTTTGCTGTCTCCTGCCAGTGCGGCCTTTGACAAGTTCAAGAACTTCATGGTTCGAGGCCGTCACTTTAAAGATTTGGTTCACAACCTGTAAGGAGGTATCTATGGGCATCTGTGAATTGAGCAGAAAGATCATTCCCTGTAAGTCCTGCGGGGCAGTGATTGTGGCAGCAGGCTGTGCACGCCGTATGGGGGGTGTGGATAAAATCATGGCAGACCTGGGCGGAAAGCCTCTGATTGTACACACCATGCAGGCCTTTCAGGAAGCGCCTGTAATCAAGGAAATTGTGGTGGTGACCCGGCAGGACTTGATTCTTCCCGTGGAAACCCTGTGCAAAAAGGCCGGGTTTACCAAAGTGACAAAGGTAGTTGCCGGTGGTGACAATCGGGTGGACTCTGTGAATCAAGGGCTGAACGGTCTCAGCAAGGGCATGGAGCTGGCAGCGGTTGCCGATGGAGCCAGACCGTTAGTGACACCTGCGCTCATTGACCGGGTGGTTCGCGCCGCCCATAGCTTTGGTGCGGCCGCCCCTGCCCTTGAAGTGAAGGACACCATCAAAGAAATAGAAACAGATGGATTTGTGGTCAAGACGCCGAATCGGGCTGCCCTGCGGGCGGTACAGACTCCTCAGGTCTTTGATTATGATATGCTGCGCGGCGCCCTGTCCAAGGCCATTGCAGAGGAGGCCCCCATTACAGACGACTGCTCCGCGGTGGAGCGTCTGGGAATGCGAGTGAAGCTGGTGCAGGGGGATGAACGGAATTTTAAGGTGACAACACAGTTGGATCTGCTCCTGGCCAGGGAGCTTTTGCGGGAGGAACAGGCATGAGAATTGGACACGGATATGATGTGCACCGGCTGACCGAGGGCCGAAAGCTGATTTTAGGCGGTGTGGAAATTCCATACGAAAGAGGACTGGACGGACACTCGGATGCAGATGTGCTGCTCCATGCGGTGATGGATGCCCTTCTGGGAGCTGCCGGTATGGGCGATATTGGAAAGCACTTTCCGGATACCGATCAGGCATATCACAACATTGATTCCAGAGTGCTTCTGCGCCATGTCCACGGTCTTTTGAAAGAGGCAGGGTATGAGCTGGGAAATCTGGATGTGACCATGATTGCCCAGGCCCCCAAGCTGGCCTCCTATCTGCCCCAGATGGTGGAAAATATCGCGCGGGATTTGGAAACGGACACGGACCGTATCAATATAAAAGCCACCACAGAAGAACGGCTGGGCTTTACAGGAGAGGGCAGGGGAATGTCCTGCCATGCAGTGTGTCTGCTGGAACGGAGATAAGTGAAAATGAGACGATTGTTTGGCCGCCCTCCGCAAGGAAGGTGGCCAAATGGCTCTATGGGGAATTTTGATGTGCCTGAATTTTTCGCACAGTCCGATCCGATTCAACAAACTGTCAAGTCAGAATCAATTTACCGGTCATAGGATTTGAAATGCTGCTCTGATACAATATAGGTACCACAAAATAAGGAAGAATCAAAAATGAATATTGATATTGGAGCAAAGATCAAAACCTTGCGTCAGGGCAAATCCATGACACAGGAGCAGCTGGCTCAGCAACTGGGGGGTTCTGCACAGGCGGTATCCAAATGGGAAAGCGGAGCTAATATGCCGGACATTCAGCTGCTGCCGGATTTGTCGATGATTTTTGGTGTGACCATTGATGAACTGTTTGCTATGACCGATGAGTGTCGGATGGAACGGGTGGAACGCATGATTGAAGAGGTTCGGGTCCTGTCTGAAGGAGATTTTCGGCAAAGTGAGCGTTTTCTAAAGGATTGCCAGAACAGAGAGTCCATGGGAGCGCAGGCAACCTTGCTGCTGGCTATGCTCTACAACAAACGGGCAAAGGAATACCACCAATTGGCAAAGCCTCTGGCCAGGGAAGCATTACAACGGATTCCCGGAAAGAAGGAGGCCCAGAATGCCATCTTTGATGCGGAAAATGGGCCGTACCAGGATTGGAACATGGTGAACCACTATGAACTGATTGCGTTTTACCAAGAGGTTGTGGAAGCACATCCAGAGGACATCCGCAACTATTTTTGGCTGCTGGACCTGCTGATTGCAGACAATCGCACGGAAGAAGCAAGAGCCTATGCTGAACGTATGAAAGATGTAGAATATTCCTACCACTATGAGATGTACATGGGATATATCTGCAAGGCGGAATGCAATCTGCCCCAGGCCTTGGATTGGTGGCAGAAGATGACCCAGCACAGCCCTGAAAAGTGGGTTGTATGGGCGGAGTATGGTGACATTATGGCAAAACTCTGCCGCTATGAGGAAGCCATAGAGTATTATAAAAAAGCAATGACTCTTCGTCCAAAGCCCAGATTCATTGACTGCGAAGATGCCGTTTCTCAGATTTGCTTGATTCGTGGGGATGTGGAAGGTGCCCTGGAAATGCAGCAACAAATGCTGCAAATAACAAAGGAAGACTGGGCAACAGAGGGAGAAGCTGTGGACAGTATTGTTCGGGAAGTCAAACGGTTAGAGGCAATGATTCAGAAATAAAATCAGGAGGAATCGTACTTGTTTGGTACGGTTCCTCTTTTTTTGCATGGAACAGAAAAAGGACCTTTTTCATAGGCTGAGCCGGGAGGTTTTGCCATATGAAGGAATTTTATATCACATTTCGATCCATCACTTACGCGCAAAAAGGACAGTCTGCCCTCCAGCGAGCAGGAATTCGCTGCCAGCTGCGCAGAACGCCTCGGATACTGGAGGAAAAAGGATGCGGGTATTGTCTCACCGTATCCCAATGGGACAGTATGAAGGCAGTGAAATTGTTGAGGGAAAGCAACATCCTGTTTAAAGGGTGCTACCTCAGAGGCCCGGACGGGAATTGGGAGGAACAGGTGCTATGATTTATCTGGACAATGGAGCGACTACGCTGCACAAAGCACCGGGTGTATATGAGGCGGTAAGCTGGGGCCTGCGCCAATGCGGAAATCCCGGAAGAGGAGGGTACCCTGCTGCCATGGAGGCATCCAATGTGGTGTTTCGCTGTCGGGAGCGGGCGGGGCGCCTCTTTCATTGTGACCCTGAGCAGGTAGTTTTTACAATGAACTGTACCCACGGCCTGAATATGGCCATCAGAACACTGGTAAGCCCGGGAGATCGGGTGGTCATCTCGGGCTTTGAGCATAACGCAGTCACAAGACCACTGCACCATATGGGGTGTGAAATCCTGACGGCGGGAAATCGCCTCTTTTCCTGGACGGATACGCTGCAATCTTTTGAAGACGCCTTGAAAAAGAAACCAAAGGCAGCGATTTTCACCCATGTTTCCAATGTATTTGGGTATATCCTTCCCATCCGGGATATGGCAGAGCTGTGTAAAAAGTATGGAGTTCCCTTTGCAGTAGACGCAGCCCAGTCGGCCGGCAGCCAGCCCCTGGATTTGGAGACTTTGGGGGCGGCATTTATTGCCATGCCCGGGCATAAGGGGCTGCTGGGCCCTATGGGGACCGGATTGCTGCTTTGCGCACAGCTGCCGGAGCCTCTGATTCAGGGAGGAACGGGCAGCCAGTCCTATCATCAGCAAATGCCGGAACTGCTTCCGGACCGTGCGGAGGCGGGAACGCTAAACCTGCCTGGGATCTGCGGCCTTTGTGCATCGTTAAAGTATCTGGAAGGACAGAACCTGAATAAAATTGCGGAACGAGAAGCACAAGAGGCAGAAAAAGCAGCGAAGGGACTGCGTGATTTAGGAGCGACCGTGTTTTGCGGGTCCCATCAGGGGGGAACCGTCTCCTTTCTGCCTCCCATAGGGGACTGTGAGACGGTGACGGAAAAGCTGGCCATGCAGGGAATCTGTCTTCGGGCCGGACTTCACTGCGCGCCCTTGGCCCACGAAAGCGCAAAGACTCTGGATACGGGGACGATTCGGGTGAGCTTTGGACCCGATGCAACCCCCAGACAGACCAGGGCTTTGCTGGAAGCGTGCCGCAGAGTTTTTCGAGAACAACGGTGATTTTTTTCGATTTTCCCTTGCCAAGGTGAAAAATTTCCGCTATAATTATAAGGATAATAGGCTTACTGTGTACAGGTGTATTCTGACGACGCGGAGAATTTCCGGGAAGGGGTAACACACATGAAAGCAATTTCAGATTTTTTTGTAGGAATTTGGCACATCATCAGCACCGCTCAGATTACGGACCTTTTAGACATCCTGCTGGTTGCATTCCTGATCTATAAGGTCATTGGGATGATCCGCTCCTCCAGTACGGCCCGAATCGGTAAGGCCATCGTGATGCTAGTCCTGCTGTTCTGGGTCACAGGTGTTTTTAAGCTCCATGTTTTTCACTATATGCTGGATAAGGTGCTGGAGCTTGGGCTGCTGTCTCTTGTGGTCCTGTTCCAGCCGGAGCTTCGCCGGGCTGTTGAGCGTATGGGCTCTACCAGCATTAAAGAACTGCTGACCCCCAAGGAAAAAAATAAGGAAATCACCAATGTGATTTCTCAGGTGGTGACAGCCTGCGATATCATGGCCCGGGAGCGGGTGGGTGCGTTGATGGTATTTGAGCGTACCAGCCGCTTGGATGAATACTTTAAGACCGGTACGGTCATTGACGGCCGGGTATCTGAGCAGCTGATTCGCAATATTTTCTTTACAAATGCTGCCCTTCATGACGGCGCCATGGTGATTCGCAATGGCCGCATTGCGGCGGCCGGCTGTGTGCTGCCTCTGTCTAAAAATCACCAGATCAGTGCCGATCTGGGTACCAGACACAGAGCAGGCCTGGGCATCAGCGAGGTTACGGATGCGGTGGTGGTCATCGTCTCCGAGGAGACCGGTACCATTTCGGTGGCAACAGGCGGTATGCTGAAGCGCCATCTGGCCCCCCAGACGCTGTCTCGCCTGCTGACCAATGAGCTTTCCCCGGAAGAGGAACCGAAGCGCAGTCTCATGGGCTACCTCAAGGGGAGCAAGGACGGAAAGGGTGGGAACAATGAAAAATAGGATTCCAACATTTCTATTGTCACTTATGGTTGCCTTTGGTCTGTGGCTGTATGTGGTCACCGATGTCAGCCCCGGACATGAGCAGACCTTTAAGAATCTTCCGGTCTCTCTGGAAAACGAAAGCACCTTGATGGACCGGAACCTTATGCTGCTGGCCGGGCAGGATTCCCAGGTTTCTGTCCGCTTGTATGGCAACCGCTCCGACCTGAATGAACTGAACGCCTCTAATATTACCGTGTCCGTGGACCTGAACGGAATCACAGAGCCCGGAGAATATGAAAGGGAATATAAGATCTCGCTGCCGTCCAGCATTACCTCTGTGAGCATCTCGGAACGGATCACCCCTACTGTCAAGTTGGAGGTGGTGGAGTATGCGGAAAAGGAAGTTCCTGTGAAGTTGATCTTCCGGGGGCAGTTGCAGGAGGGGCTTCTGGTGGGGGAGGAACGGGCCAGTATGAGCGCCACCAGTGTTACCGTGGCCGGACCCAAGAGCCAGGTGGATGAAATCGAATTTGCCGGGCTGGAGATTGACCGCACCGGCCTTACCTCTACGCTCACCGGCGATTTTCGCTATACCCTGATGAATCGCACGGGAAAGCCTGTGGATGCCTCCAATGTGAAGACCAATGTGGGCAGCATTACACTGACCCTGCCGGTGGAGCACATTAAGGAGATCCCTCTGGTGGTGAAGATGGTGGCTGGCGGCGGTGCCGACCCCAATGAAAACGCAGAAGTTAAGGTAGAGCCTGCAACCATTACCATTTCCGGTTCCGAGGAAGCCCTGAGCAAGTATGACGAGTGGGTCCTTACCACCGTCAATCTGGGTGAAGTCGATATCGGCACACCTTACAGCCAGGAAGTGGAAATCAAACTTCCTGAGAACATCACCAATCAGTCCAATATCCCTACGGCAAAGGTGGAAGTAGGACTCAAAGGGCTGAACACCAGAACCGTGACCCTGACAAAGGACAACATCCATGTGAGAAACATTCCCGAGGGAATGGTGCCCACGGTCTTTACCCAGCAGCTGGATGTGGTATTCCGCGGCACTGCTGCGGAGCTGCAAAAGCTCACACCGGAGAATGTGGTGGCCTGGGTGGATATGGCCGGATATGAAGCCGGAACCCAGACGCTTCCGCTGAGCTTTGAACTGGAGAACGCCGACAAGGTTGGTGTTTACGGGAAATGCAGTGTCACTGTGGGCATTGCGCCGGCCCCTGCGGAACCACCCACGGAGCCATAGCCATGGAGCAGATCGTAACCGTTCGCAAAACTTACGCCGACGGCACGGCGGAAATTCTGTGTCGTCGGCAGTCTGCCTGTAGTGGAAACTGCGCACAGTGTGGAGGCTGCTCGGAAGGAGCGGAGCAAACCCATGTTCTGCGAGCAGAAAACCCCATTGGCGCGCAGGCAGGGGACCGGGTGGTGCTCCGGAGCAGCACCGGCCATGTTCTGGCTGCTGCAATGATGGTGTATCTGGTTCCCATTGTATTGCTGATTGTTTTGTGGTGCGCCCTTGGCGCCGACTGGGGATTTGCTGGATTTGCCATAGGAATGGCTCTGGCAGTGCTGACCGATCGGCTGTGCCGCCGCCGTGGGGCGCAATATACCATCACCGCCCAGGCAAAATAAGCAATCTCTTACCTATGAAATCCGTATCAAAAGGAGATAATGACTTTGATTAGAAGTATGACCGGCTATGGCCGGGCGGTGCAGATGCCGCTGGATCGGGAATTCACCGTAGAAATTCGATCTGTGAACAACCGCTATCTGGATTGCAACGTGAAGCTGCCCAGAAGCCTTAACTTTGCCGAAGACGCCGTAAAGCAGCGTGTGAAGGCTGCTGTGTCCCGTGGCAAGGTGGATGTATTCATCTCGGTGGGATCCGGTGCGGAAGAAGAACTTCAGGTGAGCCTCAACCGTCCCGTGCTGGAAGGATATCTGCGGGCTATGCGGGCCATGGTGTCCGACTACGGCGTTCAGGATGATATCAGCGCATCCACTCTGGCTAGAATGCCGGAAATGTTCCAGGTGGAAAAGCCTGAGCAGGACGAAGAGCAGCTTATGAAGAGTCTGCTTTCCGTGGTGGATGAGGCACTGGCGGCATTCAATACCATGCGCACCACAGAAGGACAGGCCATGGAACAGGACCTGCGCAGCCGCGGCAATACCATCCGGGAGTTGGTCAGCCAGGTGGAGGCTGCATCTCCTCAGACCGTATCAGATTACAGAGCCCGTCTGGAAGCGAAGATGCGGGAGGTTTTGGAAAACACCAACATCGATGAAAACCGTATCGTTCAGGAAGCTGCAATTTTTGCAGATAAGGTCGCCGTGGATGAGGAGACCGTCCGGCTGCGCAGCCACCTGGCCCAGATGGATGAAATGCTCTCCGGCGGCGGTGCCATTGGCAGAAAACTGGATTTCCTTCTCCAGGAAATGAACCGGGAAGCCAACACCATCGGCTCCAAGTGCAGCGATTTGCGCCTTGCGAAGGTAGTGGTAGACATCAAGGCAGAGCTGGAGAAAATCAGAGAGCAAACACAGAATATCGAGTGAGGCCTTTATGAAACTCATCAATATTGGTTTTGGAAACATGATTTCCTCCGCCAGACTTCTGGCCATCGTCAGCCCGGACTCCGCCCCCATTAAGCGCATGATTCAGGAAGCAAGGGACCGGGGAATGCTCATAGATGCCAGCTATGGCAGAAAGACCAGATCCGTCATTGTGATGGACACGGATCATGTGATCTTATCGGCCATTCAGCCGGAAACGGTAGCAGGACGGGCAGGAATGAAAATGGAGGAATATGAAGAGGAGGATATCCATGAATAAGGGTAGAATCATCGTAATCTCCGGTCCTTCCGGTGCGGGTAAAAGTACGGTGCTGCGCAGAATCCTTGCAAATCATCCCGATTTCTTTTTCTCTGTTTCTGCAACGACCCGTGGACCCCGGCCCAATGAGGTGCCCGGTGTACACTATCACTTTCTCACCCGGGAAGCGTTCCGGGAACTGCTGGACAAGGATCTGCTCATGGAATACAATGAGTACGCCGCCGGGGACTACTATGGAACTCCGGCCCAGCCCATTTTTGATGTCATGAATCAGGGCGGCACTGCGATCCTGGATGTGGACCCCAATGGGGCATTCCAGGTATTGAAGAAGGTGCCCGATGCCATCACCATTTTTCTGGCCCCTCCCAGCTTCCGGGAGCTTCGCAGCCGACTGGAAAATCGGGGAGACACTGCGCCGGAGAAAATTGAATCACGGCTCAAACAGGCCCGCTGGGAAATCCAGCAGGCCGAGCGATATACATATCTGCTGGTCAATGACCAGGTAGATGACTGTGTCGCCAAGCTGGAGGCCATTTTGGCCCAGCGCCCGGAGGCACAGCAATCCCTGTACGCAAACAACACCAATCTGGACATTTTTAAGGAGGTCCTATAATATGCTGTATCCCCCCATGTCTCAGCTGCTGGAGCACATCCCCAGCCGCTATCTGCTGGTAAACGCCGTTGCCCGCCGTGCCCGTGTCATTGCTACCGAGGCCGAGGAAAATGGAATTGCCCTGGAAGATAAGCCTGTCACCCTGGCCATTCGTGAGGTTGCCGAAGGAAAGCTCACTGCCAGCCTGAAGGATATCTACACGAAGTAATCGAAGAAAACACAAGAGCCGGAGGTGGAATGTATGGAGCAGGTGGCACAGATCGCCGTTTCTGCGGCAGTGTATGCCATTGACAAGCCCTATAGCTACCTGATTCCTCCGGACATGACGGTTTTTGTCGGGCAGCGGGTCATGGTGCCCTTTGGTCGCGGAAACCGAGTCACAGAGGGCATTGTCCTTGCCCTTCGAGACAGTGGTGAGGCGGAGCTGAAATGCGTCATTCAGGTGCTGGATTCTGAGCCGGTGCTGGATGAGCAGATGCTCCGCCTGGCTGCTTTTGTAAGAGAGCGGTATTTCTGTACTTTTTATGAGGCCATTCGGGCGATACTGCCTACGGGACTGTGGTTCCAGATCCGGGATGCCTATACTTTGGTGCCGGGCAGGCCCTGGGATGGGAAAGTCATCCGCCAGAAGGACGCTTCCGCCGTGCTGAAGCTTTTGGAGGATCTGGGCGGACAAGGGGAGTACCAGACTTTGCGGCAGACTTTTTCTGCGGAAGAGGAGCTGCAAAGTGCGCTGAAATACCTGCTGAGTAAAAAATGGATCACCGCCCAGACGGACTTTTTGAGCAGAGCCGGAGATAAGACCGAACGCATTGCCGTCCTCTCCGCTTCCACTGAGGAAGTCATGGAATATGCCAAGCGCCGGGAAAAAAGTGCCCCGGTGCAGTACCAGGTACTGAAGCTTCTGTGCGAAATGGGTTCCTGTTCTGTAAAAGAGCTTTGCTACTACACAGGAGCCAGCTCTGCCACCTTCAAACGCCTGGAAAAGCTGGGCTATGTGTCTTTAGAGCAGCGTCAGGTCCTGCGCTGCCGCGAAATTACGCCTGCCCGGGTGACAGGACCGTTGATCCTCAATGAAGAACAGCAAAGGGCCTATCATGTACTGGAGAAAAAACTCTTATCTTCCAAGCCCGGAACGGCGCTTCTCTATGGCGTAACGGGAAGTGGAAAAACAGCTGTCTATCTGAAACTCATCGAAAAATGCCTGGCAGAAGGGAAGTCTGCGCTCCTTCTGGTTCCGGAAATTGCCCTGACCCCGCAGCTCTTGAGCCTCCTGACCGCTCATTTTGCCGGGGAAGTGGCAGTGCTTCACAGCAGCCTCTCCATGGGGGAGCGCTATGACCAGTGGAAGCGTGTGAAGGCAGGGCAGGCCCATGTAGTGGTAGGCACCCGTTCCGGTGTGTTTGCCCCGTGCAGAGCATTGGGCCTCATTATTCTGGATGAGGAACAGGAACATTCCTACAAGTCAGAAAACACGCCCCGCTACTGCGCCCGGGAGGTGGCGCAGGTTCGTGGAATCCGGGAGCACGCACTGGTAGTTCTGGGGTCTGCCACCCCGTCGGTGGAGACCATGTATAGGGCCAGACAGGGGCAGTATACGCTGTGCACCCTGTCCGGGCGATACAATGGCATGGCGCTGCCAAAAGTGGAAATCGTGGATATGAAGGAGGAGCTGCGTGCCGGAAATGACACGGCCCTCAGTGCCCCCCTGGCGGAGGCCATAGAGCAAACCATGGCAAAGGGAGAGCAGACCGTGCTTTTTCTGAACCGCCGTGGCAACAGCCGTATGCTGCAATGTGTCAGCTGTGGTGAGGCACCGCAGTGCCCGCGATGCAGCGTCCATCTGACCTATCACAGCGCCAACCGGCGGCTCATGTGTCACTACTGCGGATTTTCTCAGCCTGTTATGGACCGCTGCCCTCAGTGCGGAGGACCGCTGAAGCCGGTGGGGGTTGGTACGCAGAAGGTACAGCAGCAATTAGAGCAGCGGTTTCCAGGCATTCGGGTGGCCCGAATGGATGCGGACACCATAGATGCTGTAAATACCCATGAGAAAATATTGCAGCAGTTCCAAAAGGAACGGATTCCTGTGCTTTTGGGCACACAGATGGTAGCTAAAGGATTGAATCTGGAAAATGTTACACTGGTAGGAGTCCTTGATGCGGATTTGTCCCTGTATGTGGACAGCTACCGGGCAGCTGAGACCACCTTCAATATGCTGACCCAAGTGGTGGGCCGGGCAGGACGGGGCCAGCGGCCGGGCAGGGCCATGATTCAGACTATGACCCCGGAACACAGCGTGATTGCACTGGCTTCTCGGCAGGATTACGACCGCTTTTATGAAATGGAGCTGCCTTTGCGGCAGGTCAAGGGGTGCCCCCCGTTTTGCGACCTGTATACCATTACATTCTCCGGTCAGGAGGAGATGCAGGTCATGCAAAGTGCAGCCCGATTCCGGGAGAGTCTGTGGGCCAGACTGGCAGAGCCTGCCTTTAAAAATACGGACCGTCAGCTTTTGGGACCGGCTCCCGGTGCGGTTGCAAAAATAAACTATCATTACCGTTATCGTCTGACCCTGCGTATGGCAGGCAGCCGCCAGCTGCGTCTGACCCTGAGCTGTCTTCTCAGGGAGTTTGCAAAAGACAGGGCCAACCGGGGTGTTACGGCTTATGCAGATGTCAATGGATATGAATGAGGAAAGGAAACGATTACAATGGCTTTAAGAAAGATTTTAACAGATAAAGAAGATGCCTTACACAAGAAATGTCGTCCTGTAACAGAGTTCAACGGGCGTCTGCACAAGCTTTTGGACGATATGGCAGAGACCCTGGAAGAGGCCAACGGTGCCGGTCTGGCCGCCCCCCAGGTGGGAATCCTCCGCCGGGTCGTGGTGGTAGACTGCGGTGACGGTCTCATTGAATTGGTGAATCCGGAATTGGTGGAGACCTCCGGTGAGCAGGACGGCCCCGAGGGCTGCCTCAGCGTTCCCGGGAAGTGGGGCATGGTCAAGCGGCCCAACTATGCAAAGGTTCGTGCCCAGGACCGGGACGGCAACTGGTTTGAGGTGGAAGGCGAGGAACTTGCGGCTCGCTGCTTCTGCCACGAGCTGGAGCATCTGGACGGGCATCTGTATACGGAAAAGGTCTATCACTTTCTGACCCCGGAAGAGATGGAAGCACTGTAAGGAGGACAGGGATATGCGTCTTGTATTTATGGGAACCCCGGACATTGCTGCAACCTGTCTGGAAGCCCTTCTGAAAAGTAAACATGAAATTGTCGGTGTATACACCAAGCCCGATACCCCCCAGAATCGGGGGATGAAGCTGACCCAGTCTCCTGTGAAGCAGGTGGCCGTGGCAGCGGGAATTCCTGTGTATCAGCCGCTGAATTTCCGGGCAGAGGAAACGGTGCAGGAGCTGCGGGAACTGAAGCCCGATGCTGTGGCGGTTGTGGCCTATGGTCGGATTCTGCCCAAGTCCGTACTGGAGATCCCGGAAAAGGGCTGTGTCAACATCCATGCCAGTGTGCTGCCGGACCTTCGGGGTTCTGCGCCTGTGCAGTGGTCCATTTTAAGAGGATTCCCGGAAACCGGTGTTACCGCCCAGTATATGGCGCAGGGAATCGACACAGGCGATATGATCGAGATTCGGAAAACGCCCATCGACCCGGAGGAAAACGCCCAGAGCCTTTTGGACCGTCTTGCGGTCATCGGAGCGCAGCTGCTGGTAGACACCATGGACCGTTTGGAGGCAGGAGAGGTGGTTGCCACTGCTCAGGATCATGAGAAAGCGACCTTTGCGCCCATGCTGAGCAAGGAAATGTGTCCCATTGACTGGACCAGATCTGCCCAGGAAATCAAGAACCATGTGCGGGGGCTGGATCCCTGGCCTGTGGCGACCATGACCCTGGAGGGCAAGCGGTTCCGGGTCTATACGGTGGCGCTGACCGACAAGACCACCGACCAAGAGCCGGGAACACCCTTGGAGGTCACCAAAAAGGGCCTGCTGATGGCCTGTGGAAAGGGCGAAGTTGTGGAGATCCGCACACTTCAGGCAGACGGCGGCAAGCGGATGGCGGCTCCGGACTATTTCCGGGGGCATCCTCTCAAAGGGTGAGAAAATGGGAGCCAGAACCACAGCCCTTGGCGCACTGATTGCCTGTAGAAAGCAGAATGCCTGGTCCGACGGCATTTTGAAAGAATATGTAAAGCGAGACCGATTGGATCGGCGAGATGCCGCACTTGCCTCCCGGCTGTGCTATGGTGTTTTGCAGAATCGGCAGCTTTTGGACTATCATTTAAGTTCTCTGGTAAATGGAAAACTGAAGGATTTGCAGCCTGTTGTTCTGGAAATCCTTCGGCTGGGACTGTATCAGATCCTGTTTATGGACAAAATCCCCTCCTCCGCTGCGGTGAATGAAGCGGTGGAACAGGGAAAGAAATATGCAAATCGGCGGGCCTCCGGTCTCATCAACGGGGTTCTGCGCAATGCCATTCGCGGAAAGGATCAGCTGATGCCGCCCAAAGATTTGGCAACCCGCTATTCACATCCACGGGAGCTGGTGGAGCTGCTGTCCCGGCAGATGACAAAGCAGGAGCTGGAAATTACATTGGCTGCCAACAATGAAGCACCGGAGACCGTGCTTCAGGTAAATTTGCTGAAACAGACCACGGAAGAACTAGCCAAAGCTTTGACAGAGGCAGGCGGAGAGGTGCAGCCCCATCCATGGCTCAAAGACTGCCTTTTGGTGTCCGGGTTGGGAAGCCTGGAGCGTCTGGACGCATTTCAGCAGGGGTGGTTTTATGTGCAGGATGCATCGTCCCGTCTGGCGGTGCACTGTGCAGGGATCGTACCCGGAATGCAGGTCCTGGATTGCTGCGCCGCACCCGGGGGAAAGAGTTTTGCCGCCGCTATGGAGCTTCAGAATACAGGGTCCATTACTTCCTGCGACATTCATCCCCACAAAATTCAGCTGATTTCCAATGGAGCGCAGCGGCTGGGCTTTTCCTGCATCCATGCCATGGAACACAGTGCCAAGGACTATGAGCAGATGTGGGATGGCGCAATGGATGTGGTGATTGCAGATGCACCTTGCAGCGGACTGGGCATTATTCGCAAGAAGCCGGATATCCGCTATAAGGATCTGGCGCAGACGGAGGCGCTGCCGCAGCTGCAGCTGGAGGTATTAGAAAATCAGTGCCGGTATGTAAAGCCCGGTGGGGTCCTGCTTTATTCCACCTGCACCATTTTGCGCAGGGAAAATCAGGATGTGGTGCAGGCCTTTTTGCAGAATCATCCCGACTTTTCTTTGGAATCCCTCCCACTGCCGGATGCCATTGCCAATGATGGCAGCGGAATGCTGACCCTGCTTCCCGGCATGTACGGAACGGACGGATTCTTTATCAGTAAGATGCGGAGGCATAGATGAAAACCGATATTAAATCCATGACCCTGGAAGAGATTCAGGGAGAATTGAAGGCCATGGGACAAAGTGCCTTCCGTGGAGGGCAGGTGTACACCTGGCTCCATCGGGGTGCCACCTCCTTTCAGGACATGACGAACCTGTCCAAAGATCTGCGGCAGGCCCTGGAGGAGCGTTATGAGATCACCGCGCCCAAGGTAGTGCGCAGGCAGGAGTCGCAAAAAGACGGAACCATCAAGTATCTGTGGCAGCTGGCAGACGGAAACTGTGTGGAAACCGTTCTGATGCGCTACCATTACGGCAATACGGTCTGCATCTCCTCCGAGGTAGGATGTGCCATGGGCTGTGCCTTTTGCGCATCTACCATCGGCGGTTTGGTGCGTCGGCTGAAGCCTTCGGAAATGTTGGATCAGGTCCTGTTTACCCAGCTGGATTCCGGCCAGCCCATTTCTCATATTGTCCTGATGGGCATTGGAGAGCCTCTGGACAATTTTGATACCGTCATGCGCTTTTTAGAGCTGGTAAACAGCCCACAGGGAATGAACATCAGCATGCGCCACATCAGTCTGTCTACCTGCGGCCTGGTGCCCAAGATTCGGATGCTGGCGGAAAAGAAGCTGCAGCTGACCTTGTCGGTGTCTCTCCATGCGCCCAATGACGAAATCCGCAATACCATTATGCCGATCAATAAAGCATATAATGTGGAGACCCTTCTGGAGGCCTGCCGGGAGTATTATGCCATGACAGGCCGGAGAATCTCCTTTGAATACGCCATGATACGGGATGTTAATGATACGCAGAGTTGTGCCAGACAGCTTCTCAAGCAGCTCAAGGGACTGCCTGCGCACATCAATCTCATTCCTCTCAATGAGGTGGCAGAAAGCCCCCTGCACCCCAGCACCAGACAGGCGGTGCAGAAATTCCAAAAAATTCTGGAAGAAGGCGGTGTCACAGCCACGGTTCGTCGAACCTTGGGAAGCGATATTGACGCTTCCTGCGGCCAGCTCCGCCGTAATTATGAAAAGACAAGAAAACAGGAATAACTTCCTGGGATTTTCCCATAGATTGATTGCAATCTACCGGAAAAGCTGATACAATTTAGTAGAACGAAAGGAGGGGGTTCTATGCAGGCCTGGGGACTGACAGACCTTGGCTGCGTCCGGAAGCAAAATCAGGATGCCTACCGCATCAAACGATACAGTCAGGAAAGCTATTTGTGCATAGTCTGTGACGGCATGGGCGGAGCAAAGGCCGGTAACATTGCAAGTGCGCTGGCACTGGATATTTTCGTAGACGAAGTAGACCGGCATCATCGTCCCGGCATGACTGCACAGGAGATGGAAACCTGCCTCCGGCAGGCAGCAGCCCTGGCGAATTCCACAGTATATGAGCAGTCCCAGCAGATTGCAGATTTTGCCGGAATGGGAACCACCCTGGTGGCGGCTTACCTCAACGGAACGCAGACTGTGGTAGCCAATGTAGGGGACAGCCGCTGCTACCTTTTGAACCGAAATGGTGCCCAATGTGTCACCACAGATCACTCTCTGGTCCAGCTCATGGTTCAGCGGGGACAGCTGACCATGGAACAGGCCAAGTCTTACCCCGGTAAGAACTTTATCACCCGTGCCGTTGGCACGGAGTCCGGGGTGCAGTGCGATCTGTTTCAACTGTCGCTGCAGAAGGGAGACAACCTCCTTCTGTGCAGTGATGGTCTTTCCAATATGCTGGATGACCAGGAAATTTTGTTTGAGGTTGTGCACGGTGTCAACAAAGAGCTTTGTTGTCAGCGACTCTTAGATATTGCCAAGGAGCGTGGGGCTCCGGACAACGTGACCAGTATTCTGGTGGTTGTCTGATCCTGCCGGGCAGGATCTACCGTGGGCATTCCCACGAAATATTCTTTGCAATCGAGAAAGGAGTTCTCAAGATGGACAATTACATAGGCCGATTGTTGGACAACCGGTATGAGATTCTCAGTGTTCTGGGAGTCGGCGGCATGGCCGTGGTCTATAAGGCCCGGTGCCATCGCCTGAATCGGCTGGTTGCCATTAAGATTTTAAAAGATGATTTTTCCAATGATGCGGAGTTCCGCCGCCGGTTCCATGCGGAATCTCAGGCCGTTGCGATGCTGAATCATCCCAACATTGTCAATGTGTATGATGTTTCTACCAATGGAGATGCCGACTATATTGTAATGGAGCTGGTGGAAGGCATCACGCTCAAGCAATATATGGAGCGCCGTGGAGGATACCTCAACTGGAAAGAGTCGCTCCATTTTGCCGTTCAGATCGCGAAGGCTTTGGAGCATGCCCACAACCAGGGAATTGTTCACCGGGACATTAAGCCCCACAATGTGATGATTTTAAAAGACGGCTCGGCCAAGGTCACGGATTTCGGGATTGCCCGGATCATGTCCTCCCAGAGCACCCTCACCAAGGAAGCGCTGGGGTCCGTCCACTACATTTCTCCGGAGCAGGCCAAAGGCGGCCGTGTGGATAACCGCTCCGACATCTATTCTCTGGGTGTCGTGATGTATGAAATGCTTACAGGGCGGCCTCCCTATGATGGAGAATCCCCTGTGGCAGTGGCCCTCAAGCATATCAATGGCGGGGCCCCCATGCCGTCCACCCTGAACCCCAACATTCCCGGGGGGCTGGAACAGATCATCATGAAGGCCATGGCGGTGGATCCTGCTCAAAGATATGTGTCAGCCACGGAAATGCTCTATGACATGGAGGAATTCCGCAAGAATCCGGCTGTTCTCTTTTTTGGCGCCAACGGAGGGGGAATGGCAGCACCCGGGCCAGAGCCCCAGTACCGCCCCGCCCAAGGCACTCCCCGCAGTGCGGCGGAGCGGGCAGTGAGCGCCGGGACCCCACGCCCCAGACCTGTGGAGCAGCAAAAGGTGCGTTCACCGGAGTCGGCCCCCAGGCCTCGTGGGGCGGAGCCACCCAGACCTGCCCCACGGCGAACAGCTGAAGAAGAGCAGGGCCGGACCAGCAAGGGCATGATCGTGGCCATTGCTGCGGCAGGTGCCATGGTAGTGGTTGCAATCATTGTGCTGGCGGTGCTGCTGACCAGCGGCTCAAAACCGGAAGTTATGACAGAGGTGCCGGATCTGGTGGGGCAGGTCTTCAAGGACATCAATCCCAAGCGCTACCCGGATATTACATTGCTGGATGATGAATATACATTCAATGATAAATATGCTGCCGGCGAAATTATTTCTCAGGACCCCAAGGCCCATGAGCAGGTAAAAGCCGGTACACAGGTAAAGCTGGTCATCAGCAATGGGCCCCAGACGGGGCAGATGCTGGATTTGGTCAACCGTACCGAGGAAAAGGCGGAAGAGGCTCTGCGGGGACTCAGTGATCTGGGTCTCACCCTCCGCTTTGAAAAGGAATTCAGTAATGATGTGGAGGAGGGCCGTGTGACCCGGACTGACCCAGCTGTGGATTCCACTCTGAGCAAGGGCCAGACGGTGACGCTGTGGATCAGCAAAGGACCCAGAACGATGTTGATGGACGATCTGGTGGGAGAGTCCAGGGCCAATGCAGAGGCCGCCCTCAAAAACAAAGAGAACATGAATCTGGAGATCAAGATTGAGCAGGAATCCAGCGAAGAGATCGAAGAGGGCAATGTGATCCGGACCGATCCGGCAAAGGGCAAAACCGTTAAGGCCGGTCAGACCGTCACGCTCTACATCAGCACCGGCAGCGATATTGTGATGACAAAGGTGCCTGAGGTGGTGGGTATGGACATCAGCAAGGCATCCAGCCTGCTGAGGGACAGAAACCTCAAGTGTGAGTATGACCTGGTGGACAGCAACGAGGCCAAGGATGTGGTCCTGACCCAGGACCCCAAGAAGGGAACGGAAGTTGAAGAGGGCACGGTTGTAAAGCTTACAGTGTCTAAAGGTCCTGTGGAGACGGAACCCCCTGAGACAGAACCTACAGAGACGGAGCCGAAGATTGTCAACAAGGTGATTACCCTGCTTCTTCCCGGTGATATCAGTGTGGATTATAAGATTCAGGTGTACAAGGGCGGCGTTCCTTGTGTTGACGAGGTCCCTGTGCTGGCAGGTACCGCAGAAATGCCCATCAGCCTCAGCGGATCAGGGACCCAGTATTTTGATTTCTATGTCAATGGTACCTGTGTTGACAGCTTTAAGGTGGACTTCACCAGTACCAGCGCAGAGAAAATCCACCTTCAATTTACGGTGACTGAATGACAGGTAGAATTATTCGCTCTTTAAGCGGCTTTTATGAAGTGCAGACAGAAAAAGGCCCCGTCACCTGCCGTGCCAGAGGAAATTTCCGCAAACAGAAGCTGGTGCCGCTCACAGGGGATCTGGTGGAGATCAGTGCGACAGGGAAAAAAGGAATGCTGGAACAGATCCTGCCCCGAAAGAATCGCTTTGTGCGCCCTGCTGTGGCCAATCTGGATGCCCTGGTGGTTTTTGCAGCCAATGTCAATCCTGTGACGGAACCATTCCTGATTGACCGGGTTTCTGCCATTGCAGGCAATCAGGAGGTCCCTGTTATCGTCTGTATCAACAAGACGGATCTGGACCCTGCCACAGAGCTTGCGGAACTTTACCAAAAGGCAGGCTTCCCGGTCATTTGCACCAGTGCCCGGGATGGCACCGGAGTAGAAGATCTGAGAGAGGCCATCGCCGGAAAGTTTGTGGCCTTTACAGGAAATTCGGGTGTAGGAAAAAGCAGCATTTTAAACCGACTTTTGCCGGAACTTGGGCTTCAGACCGGAGAGGTCTCGGAAAAGCTGGGCCGTGGCCGCCATACCACCAGACATGTGGAAATTTATGCGCTGGATCGCAATACCTTTGTGGCGGATACCCCGGGTTTCTCCTCCTTTGACACGGACAAGATGGAAGTCATCCTGAAAGAAAATCTTCAGTATGCGTTTCCGGACTTTGCCCCTTACATTGGAAAATGCCGATTTCACGACTGTGCCCATCTCAAGGAGCCGGACTGCGCAGTGACACAGGCCCTCCGGGCGGGAGAAATTCAGCATAGCCGCTATGACAGCTATGTCCGCCTGTACGAAAAAGCCAAGGAAATCAAGACCTGGGAACTGGAATAAAAGCAAAGCGCCACTCTATAAAAAATTACAAAAAGGCAGAAGCTCCGACCGCAGGAGCTTCTGCCTTCTTTCAATGTGCAGCACAAGAGTGATCCTTCTTTAGGCTGCAAAACGCCCAGGCTGTGTCCTGGGGCTCGGATAAGATTCGGGGACCGCTGTTTGAAAGCACAGTCCACAGCCAGGTCTGTCACCATTTGGAAGCGGACGCTGTTAAATGGTTACTGGGGCTGTACAAAAACTCGTTTTTCTTAAAAACGGCAAAATAAATTCCAGCAGGAAACGGGGATACCGCCTGATTTCCTGCTGGAATTTTTAAATTTTATAGATTGCAAAATGCTGAGACACGGACTTTTTGTACAGCCCCAGTTTTTGAATTCTGATTGAAATTATGCAATGCCGGTCAGATCATAATGTTCCAGATAGGTCTTTGCCGCTTCGCAAACGGTTTTCAGGCACTTCTCTTCAAAGGGACTGTCCAGCCCGGCGGTTTTGAGAAGATCGGTGAATACCTGGCTTCCACCCAGCTTGGTGTAGCACAGGTAGGTCCGGAAGGCCTCCTTCAGGTCCACCTGGATCTTAGCCCAGAACTCCAATGCCACAGTCTGTGCCAGACAGTAGTCGATGTAGTAGAAGGGCGTCTTATAGATGTGACTCTGGCGCTGCCAGCCCATTGCCTGGCCATAGAAGGGAATGTCGTCCAGTTTCATCCAAGGCATATAGATTCCCAACAGCTCACGCCATACATCGTGGCGCTGCTGGGGTGTCATCTCGGGATTTTCATAGACCCGATGTTGGAAATCATCTACCATGGTGCCATAGGGGATGAAAGTCAGAGCATTGGACAGGTGAGAGTAACAGAACTTCCGGGCATCCTTGCCGAAGAATCCGTCGGCCCACTGATCGGCAAAGAACTCCATGGACATGGAGTGAACCTCACAGCCCTCCATGCTGGGCCAGCAGGTATCGGAAGGAACCCGATTTCGGTTCATATAACCGGCAAAGGCATGACCGGCCTCGTGAGTAATGACCTTCACATCGTGGGATGTGCCATTGAAGCTGGCAAAAATGAAGGGAGTATGATACGCAAACAGATTGGTGCAGTAGCCGCCGCCGGCTTTGCCGGTGCGGGCCAGAACATCCATCATCTCGTTTTCCCGCATGGAGGTCCAGAACTCATTGGTTTCGGGGCTCAGTTCCCGGTAGAAGGTAGATCCCATCTCCAGAATCTGCTGAGGATCTCCCGCAGGACGGGGATTGCCGGACCGGAACTCCAGAGCATTGTCTGCAAAGTTCATGGGGTACTGCTTGCCCAGCCGCTCGGCCTGGGTCCGGTAAATCTGGTCGGCCACAGGGACCAGATATTTCTTCACTGCGGCACGGAACTTTTCAATGTCGTTCTGGTCATAGCAATTTCTCTGCATCCGGCAGTAGCCCAGACCGATGTAGTTCTCAAAGCCCAGCTTTCGGGCCATCTTATGGCGGATCTTTACCAGCTGGTCATATAGCGCATCCAGCTCCTGACCGTGATCCAGATACCACTGCCCCTCAGCACGCCAGGCCGCCAGACGGCGGGCATCATCGGACTCCTCCTTGAATGTGGCAATCTGGGCCAGCGTGTATACTCCATCTTCAAAGGGAATCTGGGCAGAGGCCAGCAGCTTGGTATAGCTGGACACCAACTCATTTTCCTTTTGCAGGTCAGAGATGATCTCGGGGGAGAAGGTCTTGAGGCCCAGTTCCGCGTTCAGGAAGCTTACATTGCCGTACTTGGCTTCCAGCTCCTTGCGGAAAGGACTCTTGAGTGTTGCCAGATCGAATTCCTGGAAGGTCTCCTGAAGCTCAGGGCCGACCTGGTTATACCAGGCCTTTTCTCCGTCATAAAAAGCGTCTCTGGTATCAATATCTCTGCGGATGCTGGCAATGGTTCTCTGGGTGTAGAACTTGCCGCTAACCCGGTCCATATCAACATAAGCCGCATCGGCCTCTTCAAAGGTTTTTGCATTCCGGAAACGGACCAGAATCTCTTGCAGTTCTTTCTTGGTTGCCTCCAGGTTGGGACGGCAGTAGGGAAGCTCAGAAAATTTCATGCTACATTCTCCTTTTACAAACGCATTTTGGATCGTTACACTCCCAGGTAGCCCTTCAGAACCTTGAGAGTCTGATAGACACCGTCGATATGGCTTCTCTCGTAACCGTGGGAAGCATAGACACCGGCACCGATGAGACCGTGGCGGATGTCATAGCCGGCCCGCAAAGTGGCTTCCACATCGCTGCCGTACATGGGGTAGATGTCCACGGCGTAGTTTGCCCCCTCAGCTTCGGCAGCAGCAATGAGCTTGCCGACCACATCGTAGGAGTAAGGACCGCCGGAGTCCTTGGCGCAGATAGAGACCATCCGCTCCGTACAGGCCAAACCGTCACCTACGCAGCCCATATCCACAGAGATGGCCTCTGTGACACCTGCGGGAACAGAGGCGGAACCGCCATGGCCCACTTCCTCATAGACAGTCACATGCACCCAGGTTCTCCGGGCAGGTGTCAGGCGGTAATCCTTCAGGTATTTGGCAAAGCCCAGCAAAATGCCCACAGAGAGCTTATCATCCAGGAATCTGCTCTTAATATAGCCGCTTTCGGTGATCCGGGTCCGGGGCTCAAAGCAGACCATATCTCCCACCCGAATGCCCAGGGCCTTGGTATCATCGGCGCTGCTTACATCCTCGTCCAGCACGATTTCCACGGTGTCAAAGGTACGGGCGGAGGAAGAATAGTCCTTGTTTACATGGACGGAGGCGTTTGCCAGCTGGCAGGTGCCCTCCAGAACACGGCCGGAGCGGGTGTAGACCCGGACATTTTCGGCTTCTGCGTTGTTTGCGTTCATACCGCCCAGATTGGTGATCTTGAGGCGGCCGTTGCTCTTGATGTCACTGACCATGGCACCCAGGGTATCGCCGTGGGCCTCCAGCAGAAGCCCGTCATTTTCGTCCACACCGCCCAAATCGATCAGTACACCGCCCTTCCGGGTCAGCTTAGCATCAAATCCCAAAGAGCCAAAGGCCTCCAGAACCCATTTGGCTGCGCGTTCCGTAAAGCCGGAAGGGCTGTCAATGGCCAGAAGCTCCGCAGCTTTCTCTGCTGCATAACGGGCGTAAGAATAATCCATGTTGCATTACCTCCAATAATATGTTAATTTCCAAATAGTATGTAAAACCAAACTCCGAAAATTTCGCGGAAATAGTAGTGAGCCCGGGAAAAGATCGGTTCTGTACGGGCGGGAACTCCCAGCATGGAAACCCCTTGATCCCGTGCCATAAGCCCCGCCCGGAATAGGTGGTACTCACTGGACACAATGGCGAGCTTCTGCGGACGGGTGCCGGTCTTTTGTTCAATGAGCGAAAGAGAGAAGCTGATATTTTCCATTGTCGAGGTTGCACGGTCCTCCATCCAGATTCGATGGGGGGCAATGCCTTTTTCCGTGAGCCACTGAAACATGCTCAGGGCCTCTGTAATAGCTTCCCCGCGCCCCATACCGCCGGAAACGATACATTGGGCCTTCGGATGGGTTACAAGATATTGATACGCCGCCTCCAGCCGTTCTCTTAACGCACGGGAGGGGGTGGTTCCGTTGACTGCGGCGCCCAGAACCAACACATAGTCACATTCTGCATCCGGTTCTCCCTTAGAGCCTGTGGCAATCAGGATCTGCGTCACTGCCATGACCAGCAAGCTCAGACACAGAAGCAGGGTAAAACACCGGCGCAGCCATCTGACCCGTCTTGGATGACGGGAGGAAAGATAATCCAGAATCCAGTAGATTCCGAGGATAGATGCAATGCCCAGAAAAATCAGTCCTGCATAGCGATAGTGCAGGATTTGAAACCAAAATACCAATCCTGTTCCGATCAATGATGCCAGAAACAGCAATTTCAACAATTTTTTATATTTCATCTGCACCTCCTATAGAAGTTTTATCCATTGTATCACAAACAGGGTTGTTTGTCACTAGGTCTGCAAAAAAAGGCCCTTCCTGCCGAATGGTTCCAGAAGCAAAAAAACCCATCTGCATTTCCGAAGAAAGTCAGATGGGATTTTTTATTTAGTGTTCAGCAAGGTATTCTTCCACATAGTGGCTGGCGGTTGCGCCATCTCCCACTGCGGTGGCAACCTGACGCAGGGCCTTGGTTCGCACATCGCCCACGGCAAACACGCCGGCAATGTTGGTCCTGGTGGATTCGTCCGCAACCACATAGCCTCTGTCCAGAGTAACGACTCCCTGTACCAGCTCTGTGTTGGGATTTCTGCCGATGCTGACGAACAGACCGTCACAGTCTACCTGGGTGCGCTCGCCGGTATTGACATCCTTCAGGGTGACGCCAAACAGTTTTGTGTCATGCAGCAGCTCTTCCACAGTGGAATTCCAACGAAATTCCACATTTTCGGCTTTCATCAAGGGCTCATGATAAATTTTAGTGGCACGAAGGTGGTCCCGGCGATGCACCACAATGACCTTCTTGGCGATCCGGGACAGAACCAGTGCTTCTGCTGCGGCGCTATTGCCACCGCCTACCACCACAACGGTTTTTCCTTTATAGAACATGCCGTCGCAGGTAGCGCAGTAGTGTACCCCTCGGCCCAGCAGCAATTCTTCTTCCGGCAGGTTTAAGGTTCTGGGATTGGCTCCTGTGGCCAGGATCACGGCTCTGGCCTTGACGGGGCCTTCGCTGGTCTGGGCGGTTTTGATCCGGTCCTCCAGAGACAGGGCGGTTACCTCCGCATAGAGGGTCTCCGCTCCGAAGCGCTCTGCGCCCAGGCGCATTTTATCGCCCAGGGTGAAGCCCTCGATTCCTTCTTCAAATCCGGGATAGTTGTCAATCCACTCAGTCAGTGCTGCCTGACCGCCTGCGGACAGCTTTTCCAGGACCACGGTGTGAAGACCGGCTCTGGCACAATACATGGCGGCGGTATAACCGCCGGGGCCGCCGCCTACGATCATGACATCATAAATCTGCTCCATCGGATATCCTCCTTACAGATACTCCTCGATCAGAGCCTCGATCTTTGCCTTGGAATCGGGTTCTTCGATGCTGCCCAGCGCCTCTCCGGCCCGGAACACGGTCAAAGTGGGGATTCTCTTAATCTCATATTTCCGAGCCAGCTCCGGCTCCTCGTCAATGTTTACTTTCAGAACAGGCACTCTGCCCTCATACTTCTGGGCCACCTGGTCCAGTACAGGGGCGATGCGGCGGCAGTGGATGCACCAAGGTGCCCAAAAATCGACCAGAACCATACCGGTTCCCTGTTCAACCTCTTTTGTGAATACTTCCTGATTGATATCGATAGCAGCCATGTTAGTTGCTCCCTTCTGTTGTTTTTCTTTAGTATACCCGGTTTCTTCCCATATTTCCGTGATGTTGTCACCGAATCACCCAGTGAAAAAGGATTTGACAGCGCCGCGATTATCCCCTATACTATGGAAGGTGAGGAGGGATCACTATGGATTTTTCCAACTATTTTCCCATTTGGGACAAGCTGACACCCAGTCAGCAGGAGACCATACAAAATGCCAGCAGCAGCCGGAAGGTGCCCAAAGGCACCGTAATCCACAATGGAACCATGCACTGCCTTGGCCTGCTTCTGATTCGTTCCGGCCAGCTCCGGGTTTATATCCTCTCTGAAGATGGACGGGAGGTGACCTTGTACCGGCTGTTTGAGCGAGATATTTGTCTGTTTTCAGCCTCCTGCATGATGAAAAATGTCCAATTCGATGTGACCATCGAGGCGGAGAAGGACACGGACCTGTGGGTGATTCCTGCAAGCCTTTTCAAGTCTCTTTCAGAAGAGTCTGTAGCGGTGGCCAACTATGCCAACCAGCTTATGGCAAGCCGCTTTTCTGAGGTCATGTGGCTGGTGGAACAAATTATGTGGAAGAGTTTCGACAAGCGGCTGGCAGGGTTTTTGCTGGAAGAAAGCGCACTGGAGGAAACAACCACATTGAAAATCACCCATGAAAAAATTGCCCACCATCTGGGAACCGCCCGGGAAGTGGTCACCAGAATGCTTCGCTATTTCCAGAATGAAGGGCTTGTGAATCTCACCCGGGGCACCGTCACACTGACAAATGTTGAGGGACTGAAAGCACTGGAGGACTGAGTTTTCCACAGATGCTGTGAAAAAGTTTGATTTGGATTCTACATAGCAGCGTTGCTGCGTGTATTGAAAATGGAGCTGATTCTTCTTTTGGGGAATCAGCTCCATTTTGCTTAGTTTTCCAGCATGGACAAAATCCGACTCTTAGGCCGTGCGCCAACCATCTCGTTGACGATCTCACCGTTTTGCATGACCATGAGAGCGGGAATGCTCATTACCTGAAATGCAGAGGCCAGTTCCTGCTGCTCTTCCACATTCACTTTGCACACCTTAATGTCGGGCCGCTCCTTTGCAATTTCATCAATGATGGGGGAAACCATCTTGCAGGGAGTGCACCAGCTGGCCCAGAAATCCAGCAGAACCGGCTTATCGCTTTCCATTACTTCCTGTTGGAAGTTATTTCTTGTAATCGTAATTGCAGACATAGTTAACTCCTCCTTGATGCGGTGTCTTTGTTTTATGGCCCGATTCTACCATATGTCTTGCCCGACTTCCGTGATTTTATCACTTTGATTTTCTGACAGGAATCGCATATTGCAAAATGAGGCTCTCTATGAAAACGAGATAGATCACAAAAGCAGAGGCTCCCAAGATTGGGAACCTCTGCTTTTTCGGAATTGTGTTCAAAAGTGAGATTGCGCAAGGGATTGGTTACCGTCCGGCTCTTGTGGCGTTCAGTATGGCAAGGACTGCCACACCAACATCTGCGAAAATAGCCAGCCACATGGAGGCATAGCCCAGTACACTCAGAAGAAGAACGGCAAATTTTACCCCCAGAGCAAATACGATGTTCTGATGGGCCACCGCCATGGTCTTTCTGGCAATGGAAATGGCTCTGGGGAGACCTTTCAGGTCATCATTCAAAAGCACCAGATCAGCTGCCTCTACAGCGGCATCAGAGCCAATGCCGCCCATGGCCACACCCACCTCGGCAAGGGCCAAAACGGGGGCGTCATTGACACCGTCACCCACAAAGATCACGGGACAGGTGCCGTCGATGAGGGAACGAACCTTCTCCACCTTATCCTGGGGGAGCAGACCGGAGAACCACTTGGTAAGGCCCAGCTCTTTCGCAACAGACTGGGCGGATTCTTCCCGGTCACCTGTGAGCATGATGGTTTCCTTCACGCCCAAATCGTGAAGCTGCTTGAGAGCCTGGGCCGCATTGGGCTTCAGAGTATCGGAAAGGTGAATGGAACCGGCATAGACTCCGTCTACTGCCGCATACACCGCAGTGCCTCCAGCGTGGGTCAAAGTGGGAGTAAATCCGTTTTCTTTCATCAGCAGGGCGTTTCCTGCCAGTACCTTGTGTCCGTTCACCAGGGCGCAGATGCCACGGCCCGGAATTTCCCTGAGATCCTCCACCTTCTGTGTACCGCTTCCTGCGGCAGAAACAATGGCCCGGGCGATGGGGTGCGTGGAGGCACTTTCCGCTCCGGCCACGAGGGTCAGAAGCTTCTCTTTCTCCATGGTTTTCGCATCCACGGAGGTGACGGTAAAGGTTCCGGTGGTCAGGGTTCCTGTTTTGTCAAATACTGCAGTTTTGGCCTTGGCCAGGTGTTCCAGAGCGATGCCGCCTTTGGCGATCATGCCGGCTCTGGATGCGGCGCCCATGCCGCCAAAGAAACTGAGAGGAACAGAAATGACAAGGGCACAGGGGCAGGAGACAACCAGGAAGTTGAGGGCCCGGGTGACCCACTTGAGGAATTGCCACCCATCAAAGACCGGAGGAATCAGGGCCAGAGCCAGGGCGCCAAAGACCACACAGGGGGTATAGACTCTGGCAAAGCGGGTAATGAGGCTTTCTGTTTTGGATTTTCCTTCTGTGGCGGATTCCATAAGCTCCAGAATCCGGGCCACCGTGGAAGAGGCATATTCGCTCTGCGCCTCAATGGTGAGAATACCGGTGATATTGATGCAGCCAGAGAGGATGGGATCTCCCGGCCCCACATCACGGGGCACGGATTCGCCTGTGATTTTTGCGGTATCCACAGAAGAGCAGCCGGACAGCACCACACCGTCTACCGGGATTCTCTGGCCGGGCAAGACCTGGATTCGGTCGCCTACCTGAACCTCTTCGGGGTCGCATTCCACAGCTTCGCCGTCTCGCAGTACCAGGGCCACATCGGGCCGCAGATCCATAAGGGAGGCAACGGATTTTCTGGAGCGTTCCACGGCAACACTCTGAAACAACTCTCCCACCTGGAAGAACAGCATGACCGCGGCACCTTCTGTAAAGTCGCCCAGGAGAAAAGCACCAATGGTTGCCACGGACATGAGAAAGTTTTCGTCAAAGATCTGACCGTGACCGATGCTGCCAAAGGCTTTCTTGGCAATTTCCAGACCGCAAAGAAGCCAG
>JARIBV010000022.1 GCA_029257335.1 Faecousia sp. | reverse complement strand
ACTGAGGATTGCTCCCTCATGTCCTGGGGCTATAACTCCTATGTCACAGAGAAAAGCCCTTATCACGGAGCCTATCTGGCGGTTGTGGAATCCGCTGCAAAGCTGGTTGCCACTGGTGCGGCCTATGAGGATGTATACCTGACCTTCCAGGAATATTTCCAGCGTGTGGGGAAGGACCCCAAGCGTTGGAGCCAGCCTCTGGCGGCGCTGCTGGGTGCTTTCCAGGCCCAGAAAGAAATGAAGATTGCGGCCATTGGCGGCAAGGACTCCATGTCCGGCACCTTTGAGGATCTGGATGTGCCGCCCACCCTGGTGTCCTTTGCCGTGACCACGGAGAATGTGAGAAACATTGTCCCCAACCACTTCAAGAAGGCCGGAAACACGGTTTGCCTGCTGATGCCTGCATATAATGACAAGGGCCTGCCCGAAACCCGGAGTCTGCTGGAGCACTTCCGGCTGGTGACCCGCCTGCAGCGGGAGGGCAAGGTGGTTTCCGCCTATACCCCCGGCATGGGCGGCCCTGCTGAGGCCGTTATGAAGATGGCCTTTGGTGAGGGCTTTGGCTTCCGGTTTAACCCGGAGGTCAGCCTGGACACGCTCTTTGGCTATGCCTATGGCGGCTTTGTTTTGGAGATGCAGGATCATGAGCCTGTGGGTCAGGTCCTGGGTACCGTCACAGACCAGGGCACATTTGCCTATGGCGATGAAGAACTGGATGTGAAGGAAGTTCTCAAGGCCTATGAGGACAAGCTGGAACCTGTGTATCCCTGCAATATCCCCTCTGCAAAGACCCCTGTGGAAACATTGTCCTATACCGGCGGCGTGGCGGCGGCCCCTGCTGTCCATGTGGCAAAGCCGAAGGTGCTGATCCCTGTGTTCCCCGGCACCAACTGTGAGTATGATTCCGCCAGAGCCATGGAAGATGCCGGCGCTGAGGCCGAGATCTTTGTGATTCGGAATCTCTCCGCAGATGCCATTTCCCGCAGCGTGGAGGAATTCTCCCGGAAGCTCAAGCAGTCTCAGATGGTCTTCATCCCCGGCGGGTTCTCCGGCGGTGATGAGCCCGACGGCTCCGGTAAGTTTATTACCGCCTTCTTCCGCAACGCTGCCGTGAAGGAACAGGTGACAAACCTGCTGGAGAAGCGGGACGGCCTGATGCTGGGAATCTGCAATGGCTTCCAGGCCCTCATTAAGCTGGGGTTGGTACCCTACGGCAAGATTCTGGATGCGGACGCAGACTTCCCCACCTTGACATATAATGTCATTGGCCGGCACCAGTCCCGTCTGGTGCGGACCCGTGTGGCTTCTAACCTGAGCCCCTGGCTTTCCGGCACCCAGGTGGGCGAGGTCTACACGGTGCCTATTTCTCACGGAGAAGGCCGATTCCTGGCGGATGAAGCTCTGGTAAAGGATCTGGCGGCCAAGGGCCAGATTGCTACGCAGTATGTGGATCTGTCCGGTAATGTCACCACGGATGTGTCCTTCAATCCCAACGGTTCTATTTACGCCATTGAGGGCATTACCTCTCCGGATGGCCGTGTCTTGGGTAAGATGGGCCACTCCGAGCGTAAGGGCTTTGGTCTGTATAAAAATGTTCCCGGCGAGACGGATATGAAACTGTTCCAGTCTGCTGTCCGCTATTTTAAATAAGCATTATTGGGAGGCTGTTTCATTTTGGTGGAACAGCCTCCTTTCATCCACAGGGTCCCTTGACAGAGTCACGGAAAAGCAATACAATCAAAGAAGAAGGAGGGAGTGCTTGTGGAGCATTTGAGCACCTTACAATCGTGGCTTGATGAAAGCAAACGCATTGTCTTTTTTGGCGGTGCAGGCGTCAGCACGGAGTCGGGAATCCCGGATTTTCGCTCTGTGGACGGGCTTTACAATCAAAAATTTGAGTATCCTCCCGAAACCATCATCAGCCACAGCTTTTTTGAGAGAAATCCGGAGTATTTCTTCCGATTCTACCGGGAGAAAATGCTGCCGTTGGGGTTTGCACCCAACATTACCCATAAAACCCTGGCCCGGTGGGAAAACGAAGGAAAGCTTCTGGGGATTGTGACGCAGAATATCGATGGTCTGCATCAGAAGGCGGGCAGCAAACGGGTCTATGAGCTGCACGGAAGCGTGTTGCGAAATTATTGCCGGAAGTGCCATAAGTTCTATCCGGCAGAGTTTGTAAAAAAAGCCCACGGCATTCCCCGCTGCACTTGCGGCGGCATCGTAAAGCCGGATGTGGTGCTCTATGAAGAATCGCTGAACGAAGATACCTTGGTCAAGAGCATCCGGGCCATTGAACAGGCGGACCTTCTGATGGTGGCAGGGACCAGTCTTACGGTATATCCGGCGGCCGGCCTGATCCGGTATTATCGCGGATCCCGTCTGGTACTAATCAATCGGGATAAAACAGACTATGATGACGCTGCAAACCTGGTTTTCCATGAAAAACTGGGAGAGATTTTCTCAAAACTGCATTGATGCAAAAGATTGCCCGGCAGAGGCTGTACAAAAAACAAGCAGCACCGATCTTTGCGGATCAGGTGCTGCTTGCATTTTATTTATGTGTCTTTATTGGAATGTGGGCCAAGAAAATAAACTCAGGAGCCGCTGATGGAAAGGATCAGCTCCTTGAAATCATTTTCATCCATTTCCAGCATGTTTCGATATGTATCGGCCAAAGGAGCAACCTTTTCCTTCAGCGGGTACAGCGCCATGGTAAAGTGGCCGGTGCCGAAATCCTCGGTGAAAGTCAGCTCCACACCATCGTCAGCGGGGGTGAGCCGGAACATTGGGGCACCGACTTCGTCGGGCATAATGGAGAGTGCGCCGTCCTTGGCGTAGCGGAGGAAGGTTAACTGCTCGCCGGTGATGGGCTGCTGCATGATGATCTCCACATCGTCTGCGGTTACATTGCTGATAAAGTGGATGGTCTCTTTTTGACCATCGGAAATAACGGAAATGGCAGTGGTCTGGCAGATGTTGTCTGTGCCGATGTAGCGGATTTCAAAGCCGTCGTCCTCGTTCATAATGTCCATGCCGATCCAGTAGCCCCGGTCGTCTACATACATGGTGGTTTCCAAATCATCCAGCTGCTGCATGATCTCCTCAAACTGGGAGTCATCATAGGGCAGCGCAGAGGATGCAGAGGAGACGGCGGGGTTGTTGAGATAAGCTGCCTTATAAAAATCCAGAACAGCATTGGCATCCCAGTTTACCTGATATGCGTCACATTTGCGTGTGGTCTCCCCCAGCGTAAGCTCCACGGTGGAGGGCTTATCTACCACTAGGCTGTCTAAAATGGCCTGAATCTCCTTCTCGTAAGGGGAAGCAATGTTGGAAAACTGATTGAAGCCGGAAAGGACCTCAATGTCCATATTTTGGCCGATCCAGGATTTTTTCAGGTTTTCTTCCAGATTTTCCGTAGGCATCCCGAGAACTTCGTCCATGTATTCGGGAATAGACAGCTGCATCTGCTCCTGATCAAAATAGATGTTCATATTCATGGAAATACCCATGATGTTGTAGGTCATTTTACATAATCCGGCATCGCCCTGTCCATGTATCTGGAACTTCATCATATCATGACCATCGTTGATTTCCATGAGCATGGTAAGTGCGTTGCTATCTTTGAGATTTTTGAGATTTTCTCCCAGAGCTGCCATATTATTATTCTGGGCATAAAGACTGCTTATTGCTTTATCGGTCTTTTTTACGGCTTTCATGAGACGATCTTCAGGCTGAGAGTTCATGATCCAAACAGCTGCGCCGATGCCAATGGCAGCAACCAAAACAATGCAGAGAATTGCAATCATCAGGCCGCGGCGTTTGGGCTTGGATTCCTGGGGCGTGCCGGCAGAGGGGGTGGATGCCAAGGGGGTACCGCAGCCGTTACAGAACAGGCTGCCGTCTTGATTGGTATAGCCACATTTCGGACATTGCATCATAATTACCTCCATTTTTTTACAGATTTGACATGTGTGTGGCGGGTGGGGCTGCACGGTGTCTCTTCCAAAAGGCACAAAGCAGCGATGGTGTGTACACGTTTGGAAAAATTGGGGATGAGGGTGCTTGAAATGATGGGAAAGGGGTCTGGCTGCTGTCTATGAAAAACGGCCCTGGGGCGGCGTTTTCATAAGGTTTTTCATCAGGTCTGGGTGGGGTCGGCAAAAAAGGCACGGGTTTGCTGGGCATTTCGCAGGATTTCGTGGCGCAGTGCCTCCAGATCGGGGAATTTTTTCTCTTCTCTGAGGAAATGCCATAGCTCCAGTGTTACCATCTGGCCATAGAGATCGCCCGTGTAGTCCAAAAGCCAGGGCTCGATGGTGAGTTTATGTCCCTGCACAGTGGGGCGGGTGCCGATGTTGGCTACGGCGATATAGGAACCGTCTGAGGTCCGGACACGGCAGGCATAGACACCATTGGGGGGCAGCACCAGCTCCTGATCGGGAATCAGATTGGCAGTCGGAATTCCCAGTGTGCGTCCCAGATGCCGTCCTTCCACCACTTTGCCGGAGAGCATATGGGGATGGCCCAGAAACCATCTGGCCCGATCCAATTCGCCGCTGGCGATGAGGGTCCGGATATAGGTAGAAGAGACGGTGATGTTTTCCAGACGATATTCAGGAACCACGGCACAGGAGATGCCGAGTTTGGCAGCAGCCTCCTGCAGCAGGGCGGCAGTGCCGCGGCCACCGGCGCCAAAGCGGAAGTCATGCCCGCAGATGAGTCCTACGGCATGATATTTTTCAATGAGGATCTTTTGGAGGAACTGCTGCCATTCCATACAGCACATATCGTCATCAAAATGGAGCGTCAGAACCTCTTCAATGCCATACAGCTCCTGCATCAGACGGCTGCGGTCCTGGGTGCTGCTGAGAAGCCGAACCTGCGCACCGCTTACCAGAGTATCCGGATGAAGGTCGAATGTAAGGGCAGCAGCACAAACGCCAAGGCGGTCGGCTTCCTGCCGACAACGGGATAAAAGCTGTCCGTGCCCCAGATGGACACCGTCAAAAAATCCCAGAGCAATGACTTTGGGTTGTTCCATTTCACTTCACCTCATAAAAACTCTTTATGGTGGTCATTATGGTGCCGTCACAGGCACCCAGGGCCAGAAACTCTCCGCTGCCATAGAGTCTGTATTGGCCTGCATCCAGAGAAATGGAGAAGGCTGCACCGTTGCGGCATGCTTTCTCCTGCTTGGGGGTCAGCTCCAGAGCGGGAGCCTGGGCAAACATGGAATCAATGGGAAGCAGCAAAGACGCAACTTCCTGCCCCTGTTCCGCACGGTCCAGAAGAGCTTGCAGCTCCACAGCATCGGAAAGCCCGTAGGCTCCTGCCCGAGAGCGGCGAAGGGCAGCCATGGTGCCGCCGCAGCCCAGAGCCAAGCCGATGTCCTTGCACAAGGTGCGGATATAGGTGCCTTTTGAGCAGCGCACCCGGATGTGGTAGTCATTTCCTTCGTGCCCCAGCAGCTCCAGCTCGTGGATTTCAATGGGACGGGGCTGCCGCTCCACGGTCTTTCCCTGACGGGCCAGCTCATAGAGCTTTTTGCCCTGGATTTTTACGGCAGAGTACATGGGAGGAACCTGCATTTGCTTTCCCAAAAACTTGGGCAGAATGTCGGCTACTTCCTGAGGACCTGCGTTTACAGGCCGAGTCTCCAGAATGGCACCGGAGGTGTCCTCCGTGTCCGTAAGAAGCCCCAGACGCAAGGTAGCGATATATTCTTTTTCGGCGTGTTCAAAGAATTCCACAGCCCGGGTTGCTCTGCCTACAAAGACAGGAAGGATTCCTGTTGCCATAGGGTCCAGGGTACCGCCGTGACCGATGCGTCTGGTGCCGAATACCCGGCGCAATCTGGCCGCAACATCCTGGCTGGTCCAGCCCTGCGGTTTGTCAATGATAATAATTCCCGTTGCCATGGGATTCTTCCTTTCTCTTACAGAATTCCCTGCTGATGCATGAGCTCCAGGGTCCACTGACGAGCAGCGGCGTAATCTCCGTGAACGGTGGCCCCTGCGGCGGCTTTGTGACCGCCGCCTCCCATGGCAACCGCCAAGGCAGCGGCATCATACATGGGAGAGGAACGGATAGAGAGCTTGGTATCACCGTTTTCCACGGTACGGAAGGTAACGGCCAGCTCTACACCTTCGATATTTCGGGCAAAGTTGGACACATCTTCCATGTCGTCTTCCATTACACCGGTTTCCCGCTCTACTTCCAGAGGGATGGGACACAGAGCAATCCGGCCTTCGTTCAGCAGTTCCAGATGCTGGGCCATATAGGCATTGAGCTTCAAACGGGACAGACGAACGGTTTCAAAAAGCGTCTTGTTGATGGGATACACCTCAGCACCGGCCTCCAGACAGGCGGCAGCGGCCTTCAGAGTTCCGGCGGTGGTATTGGAATAGCGGAAGCAGCCGGTGTCCGTAGAGAGTGCCACATAGGCAGCTTCTGCCATGGCCTTGTCCAGCTGCACATCCATGGCTGCCAGAAGGTCCAGAACGATCTCGCCGCAGGCGGCGGCCTCGGGCTGAATGACTCCCTGAGCGGCAAAGCCGGGGTTGGAGCCGTGATGGTCCAGAAGCAGGTCCACGGCAAGTTCTTGAGCACCCATGCACAGCATGTCCTGACTGGCAACATCCACGCTTACCAGATAGGCACCCTGGGGGACCTGGGGGATGGTCAGTCCTTGGTGATAGGGGCGGTACTTCTGAATCAGCTGGGGATTTTCCAGGATCCAGGCAGTTTTTCCCACAGAACGCAGACCTCTGCACAGGGCGGCAGCACAGCCGGAGGTATCTCCGTCGGGACGGCGATGGGTCAGAATTACAATGGAATCTTTCCCTTGGAGAAGCTCTGCGGCCTGTTTAATCGTCAGATTCTTCATCTTCGTCATCCTTTTTGATATTGAGAGAGTTTAACAGATCCAGCATATAGGCACCCCGGGTGATGGAGTCATCTTCCTGCCATTGCAGCTCCGGGGTATAGCGCAGCTGCAATGCGGCGCTGAGCTCCCGGCGTAGATAGCCGCCGGCGGATTTGAGGCCTTTGATTGCTTCCTTTGCCTTGGTCTTGTCCAAAAAGCTCACATAGATCTTTGCATAGCGAAGGTCGGGGGTGGTTTCCACCCGAGTGACGGAAATCATGGTGGCCTGGACTCTGGGATCTTTCAGATTCCGCAGAAGGTCGCTGAGCTCCCGCTGGATTTCCTCATTGATTCGACCGATACGATTGGATGCCATATACATCCTCCTTACTTATAGTTACAGATAAAACAAGTAGCGATTGAGAAAAAACATACCCCCACCGCGCCGCTTGTGCGGTGCGGCGGGGATATGCCGATGAACTTGGATCAGCGCTTGATCTCCTGCATGACAAAGCACTCGAAGATGTCGCCTTCTTTAATATCGTTGTATTTGTCGATGGACATACCGCACTCATAGCCGGCAGCGACTTCCTTGGCAGCGTCCTTAAAACGCTGCAGGGAGCCGACCACACCTTCGTGCAGAACGATGTTGTCCCGCAGCACACGCACCTGTGCATCTCTGGTGATTTTGCCGTCTTTGACATAGCAGCCGGCGATGGTGCCAATGGCGGAGACCTTGTAGGTCTGACGGACCTCGGCGTGGCCGATGATGGCCTCCTCATACTTGGGAGCCAGCATACCCTTGAGGGCTGCTTCAATCTCGTTGATGGCGTCATAAATAACACGGTACATCCGCATATCTACCTTGGAACGGGCAGCGCTGGCCTGGGCGGCAGCGTCGGGGCGGACATTAAAGCCGATTACAATGGCGTTTGCGGTGGAAGCCAGCAGGATATCGGATTCGTTGATGGCACCGACACCGGAGTGAATGACCTTGACACGGACTTCCTCGTTGGAAAGCTTCATGAGGTTGGCCTTCACGGCTTCTGCAGAGCCCTGGACGTCGGCCTTCACAATCAGGTTCAGCTCCTTCATCTCTTCGTCGTGGAGCTTGGTGAAGAGGTTGTCCAGAGTGACCTTGCTGTTGAGCTTTGCGGCGGCATCCTTTTCGGCCTGACGGCGCTGCTCCACCAGTTCACGGGCCATACGCTCATCGGAAACGGCATTGAATTCGTCGCCGGGGGCGGGCACATCGGCCAGACCGGTGATTTCCACAGGGATGGAAGGACCGGCGGTCTTTACGGAACGGCCCTTGTCATCGGTCATGACACGGACACGGCCCACGGAGGTACCGGCGATGATGATGTCACCCTGGTTCAGAGTGCCGTTTTGCACCAGCAAGGTGGCAATGGGGCCACGGGTACGATCCAGACGGGCTTCAATGACGGAGCCCTTGGCAGAACGGTTGGGATTGGCCTTGAGTTCCTGCACCTCTGCAGTCAGGATGACCATTTCCAGCAGCTCGTCAATGCCCTGACCCTTTTTGGCAGAGATGGGGCAAATGACGGTCTCGCCGCCCCACTCCTCGGGAACCAGATCATACTCGGTCAGCTGCTGCTTGATCCGGTCGGGGTTGGCACCGGGCTTATCCATCTTGTTAATGGCTACGATAATGGGAATCTGGGCGGCCTTGGCGTGGTTGATGGCCTCCACGGTCTGAGGCATGATGCCGTCATCGGCAGCAACCACCAGAATGGCAATATCCGTACACATGGCACCACGGGCACGCATAGAAGTAAATGCAGCATGGCCGGGGGTATCCAGGAATGTAATGGGATTGCCATTGATCTGAACGGTATAGGCACCGATGTGCTGGGTGATGCCGCCGGCCTCGCCGGAAACCACATTGGTCTTCCGGATGGCATCCAGCAGACTGGTTTTACCGTGGTCAACATGACCCATGACAACCACAACGGGGCTTCTGGGCTGAAGCTCCTCGGCGGTATCCACATGGTCGTCGATCAGGCGCTCTTCGATGGTGACGGTAATTTCATGCTCTACCTTGCAGCCCAGCTCAGTGGCGATGAACTCAGCGGTATCATAGTCAATGGTCTGGTTGATGGTGGCGATGACACCGTTTTTCAGCAGAGCCTTGATAACTTCTGCCGCGGTCTTCTTCATCATGCTGGCCAGCTCACCAACCGTGATTTCATCGGGGATCTTTACGGTGAGAGGGGTCTTTTTAATGACTTCCAGACGCAGACGGCGCATTTTCTCCTGCTCTTCGTTCTTGGCCTTGCTGCTCTGGAACTTATTGCCCTTTTTGTTGTTCTTGGCTTTGCCGCCGCCAATCTTCTGCTTACCGCCGGAAATATTCTGGACACGCTCGGACACCAAAGTGTCCACACGGTCATCAAACCGCTCGGAGTTCACCTGGACAGCGGAAGTATCCACCACCCGGCGTTCCCGACGGCGCTCCTGGGGCTGAGAGGGCTGCTGGGCAGCAGGCTTGTTCTCTCCGGCCTTCTGGGAAGAAGCGGGGCGGCTGGACTGGGCCTTGGGAGCATCCTTATGAGCAGCGGCCTTGGGCTCGGTCTTCTTTGCGTTGGCGAAGACTTGCTCAATAGAGTCAATCTGATTGTTCTGGGTCAGGTGGTCGAAGACGACGTTCAGCTGCTCGTCAGTCAGGACCTGACTGTTACTCTTGGGCTTCTCAAAATACTTGCCCATGACTTCGGTAACTTCCTTGGGGGTCATACCGAAGTCCGTGGCAACATCACGGACGCGATACTTGATAAAACTCATACTTTCGCACCTCCATACGACTTCTTGCCGGGGTTCCGTCCGGCGGGTCTGGTTCCGGTTCCTGCCTTCTTTGCTCCGTGCTTTTCACGGAACTCCTGCCGGGGGCCTTTGCCGGTGCCGGAAAACTTGCCTGTCCCTGTGGACTTGCCGTGAAAACCGGGCTTACATCCGGGATTGGGCATTCCATGGGGACCTGGTGTTCCCTTGCTCCCGGTTTTTCTCCGGGGGAAGGGTGTTTCGGCGGCGGACCGGGCCGGGCGGGATGTTTCATCTGCCGCCGGAGCCGGAGCCGGAGACGGATGCTTCTTTCTATGACCCTGGCGGAGATTCTTCTGATGGGCTCTCTCCTCCAGCTGATGCTGACGGACCCGCTTGGCCCGTCCGGATAAATCCTCGATGGCTTCGGCGTACAGACCTTCATTGTCCAGTGCCTTTACGAAGGCAAGAGCCAGAGTGGGGTCTGTAATGGCGGCCATGGAAACCACGCTTCTGCCAAGAGCGGCACCGATTTCCTCCTTTGTAAAAGGAACGGTGATGAGTTGCTGGCTGGTGCCGGAAATAAAATTCCGGGCACGGCGGCAGGTGTTATCCGGGGCATCTGAGGCCAGGATCACGAGTCTTGCGTGCTGTGCTCTGGCGGCGGCACCGGTGGGCTCTTCTCCCACCTCAATACGGCCGGCTTTGCGGGCCAGGGACAGGTAGTTAATTGCGTTCGGCTTCATGATTGGCCTCCATTTCCTGAGACAGCCGCTCCAGCACTTCCTGCGGAATGGCGGTCTCCAAATTTCGCTCCAAGGCCTTGGAGCGAATGGCCTTTTTCAGGCATTCGGGGTTGGGACAGAGGTATGCACCCCGCCCGGGAGCCTTTCCTTTAAAATCCAGGCTCACAATCCCCTCCGGTGAGCGAACCACCCGGATCAGTTCCCGTTTGGCCTTGCGCTCCCGACAGCCCATGCACTGACGCATGGGAATTTTTTTCTGTGTCATGGCTCCACCCCCCGATCGATGGTCTTAAAATGATTAAATCTCGTCCTGCTCCGGAGCTTCTGCTTCCGGGGTTTCTTCGGCCGGCACTTCTTCGTTCAGAGACTCATCCGCCTGTGCTTCTGCCTCAGGCAGCTCCTGCACTTCCTCGGAAGCCTTGGAAGCGGGCTTGATGTCGATTTTGTAGCCGGTGAGGCGTGCGGCCAGACGGGCATTCTGACCTTCCTTGCCAATGGCCAGGCTGAGCTGGTCGTCAGGCACCACCACACGGCAGGCCTTCTGACCTGCAACCAGCTCCACGGACAGAACATCGGCGGGGCTCAATGCGGCGGATACATACTGGCAGGGATCTTCGGACCAGGTGATGATATCCATTTTTTCGCCGTGCAGCTCATTGACAACGGCGCCCACGCGTCCTCCGCGGGGACCGACGCATGCGCCTACGGGATCCACACCCTCCTGCGTGCCACGGACAGCAATCTTGGTCCGGGAACCGGGCTCTCTGGCAATGTTGCGGATTTCCACCAGACCGTCTGCAATTTCGGGCACTTCCAGCTCGAAGAGGCGACGGACCAGGTTGGGGTGGGTCCGGGAAACGGCCACCTGGGGGCCGCGGACGGCGCGGTGAACATCCACCACATAGACCCGGATATGCTCACCTTCGGTGTAGGTTTCGCCGGGGATCTGCTCACCGGAACGGAGAATGGCATCGGACTGCTCGTTGCCGGTGCCCACTCTCACAAACATGTCGCCGCTGGTGGGATCGATGCGCAGAACGACACCGTTCAGCAGCTCCTGCGCCTTGGAAGAGTAGCTTTCGTACATGGCGCCACGCTCGGCCTCCCGGATGCCCTGAATAATGACCTGCTTTGCGGTCTGGGCAGCAATGCGGCCAAAGGCCTCCACATTGACGGGGATGTTGAGCATTTCCCCAACACGGGCGGTGCGGCTGATATTGCGGGCGGCATCCAGAGAAATTTCGGTGGCAGGATCTTCCACCATGTCCACTACCAGCTTCTGCTGGACCATGGACATTCTGGTTTCGGTAAGCTCGATCAGGACATTTTCAGCGGGGATTTCCTTGTGGTCCTCCCGGTCCTTGCGATAGGCATTGGTAAGCGCCTGCTTGATGCGCTCTACCATATAACTGACGGGGATTCCCCGCTCTTGCTCCAGTGCCTTCAGCGCACTGAAGATGACTTCCGGCTGACAAAGCTGGACTTCGGTCTTTTTTGTTGCTCTGGCCATGCTCAGTATCCTCCTGTCAGAATTCTACCCGGAGCCGCACCAGGGCGATCTCCGATTTTTCAAATGTATGGGAACCGTTGGGGGTGGAGACGGTCACATTGCCGTTTTCATAGCCCTCCAAAACACCGGGGTATTCCTTCATACCATCGTGGGGCTTGTAAAGCTTCACCATGATGGGACTTCCCATATAGCGGGAAAAGTCCTGGGGGCGCTTCAGCACCCGTTCCAGACCTGCGGAACAGACTTCAAAGTGATAGCTGTCCGGAATGGGGTCCTTTTCGTCCAGGATGGGGTCCATGGCGCGAGAAACGGCCTCGCAGTCGGTGATATCCACACCGCCATCTTTATCGATATAGATTCGGAGGAACCAGTCGGCCCCTTCTCTTACATATTCCACATCCCAAAGCTCAAGCCCGAGCCCTTCTACCACGGGTCTGGCGAAGGAAGCAACCTGCTCTGTAATCTTCATTGTTAATAAACACCTTCCTCAGCAAGAAAGAGAGGGGCGAGCCCCTCTCTTTCGTAAACCTACGTTAGATTACGATTAGTATACCACCGGAGGGGGATATTTGCAAGGGTTTTTTGCGAAGTTCTCAGGAATTTTCGCCAAAAAAATCACCAAAAAACAATCTTTCCCCCATTCTTGCCAAGGCAAATCCCATAAAAGCTGTGCAAAGGGGATTTTTGGATCAGCGGGAATCTTCTTCCCGGGGAAGCTGCAGGGCTAAAAGCTTGTCTGTCACCAGTTTATACAAGGTGGCCTCCACAGCGGTAGTCAGGATGAGGGATTCCACGCTGTCCGGTGCATTGTTCTCCGGGTCCAGAACAGGATGGGCCAAAAGCTCCAGCTGCTGGACACAGGTGAGGTAGGCCGTGCGGTACTGGGCCAGGAAGTTGGTATAGATCTGCTGCACCTGTTCCAGCTCCAGCCCCACAGGGAACATCTGCTGGATGCTGGATAAGCTCATGGAGCTTTTGAGGCAGCAGATAACAATGAGGTAGGCTAGATGCTCTCGACAATACCGCTTCTTGACTGGTGGGGGGATCAGCTTCAGACGCACATAGTTATTCACGGCGCTGGGCGTTAAAATTTGCTCATTGGGCGCAGAGTGGGGCTGAAGATTTACATATCGACTGACCAGAGACACCACCTGATCCATATACAGTTCCAGATCCGGCAGCTCCTGCCAGGTGGGCAGATGGAAATTACGCATGAATTCCCGCCAGTAAATCAGCTTGTCACCCACTTGCGTTTTGTCATAGGACATTGGAAAATCCCCTCCAGTTCTATTCTTATGGCACATTATACCACGGCACGGAGACAGCCGCAACCCACATTCTACAGAAATTCTATATATTACGGCTTTACACAAAGCCTTACATCATGTATACTAATATCACATACTAGATACTAGGAGGAACTCATATGTCCTTTGCTATGTTTGCTGACTCTACCTGCAATCTTTCCCGCAGCGATCTGGAAAAATACCAGATCACCTCCATTCGCTTCTCCTATGAGGTGGAAGGGAAGCTGGTTCCCTGCCCGCAGGATGTAGAGGCATTTGACGGAAAGGCATTTTATGACTATTTGAGAAACAAGGGTGTGGTGAAAACCTCCCTTTTGTCCACAGGCACGCTGATGGATGCGTTCCGCCCTGCGCTGGAGGCGGGACAGGATGTGCTCTATACCACGCTGGCATCCGGTATCAGCGGCACGGTGAATTCTGCTATGCAGGCGGCCCGGCTCCTGGCGGAGGAATTCCCGGAACGGACGGTGAAGGTGGTGGACTCTATGGGGGCAGGCCTGGGTACGGGGCTTCTGGTCCTGAAGGGAGCCCGGTACCGGGAGGAAGGGTTCAGTCTGGAAGAAACGGTTGCCAAGGTGATGGAGGACCGGGATCACCTGTGCCAACTGTTTACCGTAGATGACCTGATGTTCCTGAAGCGTGGGGGCAGGGTTTCCGGTGTTTCTGCTGCCATTGGCACCATATTGCAGGTGAAACCCCTGCTCCACGGGGATGAAACCGGCCATATTACGGTATTTCATAAGGTCCGCGGCCGTAAAAAAGCCATGGAGGCGCTGGCGGAACTTTATGGGAAGCGTGTTACGGAACCTGAGACCCAGGAGGTCTTTATCTCCCATGGTGACTGTCTGGAGGATGCCAAGACATTGGCACAGCTGGTATCGCAGACGGCCCGGCCCAAAACGCTGAGAATTCTTCCTCATGAACCTCTCACCGGTGCACATGTTGGCCCCGGGATGCTGGCCCTGTTCTTCTTTGGCACAAGTAAGTAAGATCTCCACAGTCCCTGGGGAAAACCGGTTATCCACAGGGTGATTTCAGATTTTAATGGCCTTGCAGGGGGATTTTTCCTTGCAGGGCCTTCTTTTTGCCTTAAAATGCCGTTTTTTCGGGATAGTACGAATTGCACAGATGTGGAAAAGCTACGAAAGTTTTCCACTGCCCCTGTGGGTAACTGGGGAAAACTCCTGTATTTCTCCACATTTGCTTGTGGATAAACCTGTGGAAACTGGGGATAACTCGTGGTTGTGAACAGTGTCCACCGATGTTTCCACAGAAATTATGTCTACTCATCGGGACAAATCGCCTAAAAAGGAGGATTTCGTGAAAACAAACAAGACGAGCCTGAAATTTCCCTCCGTTTTTTTAAGGATTTTCCTGGTTTTTACTAGCACAGTCGGGGGTTGTGTGTTATAATATCTACCGATCGGTTGTTTGATTCAGACTGCCGATTTTTCACCCCCTGTGAAAGGGGAATTTTGATGAGATTTGGTCGTTTGTCAGGGAAGGCAGACGAATGATTTACAGTGTCCCATTGAGGTATCCGAATGCTTGAATTATTGGCGCCGGCCGGTTCCATGGAGGCTCTGCGTGCCGCCGTACAGAATGGCGCAGATGCAGTGTATCTGGGAGTTGGGCCGTTTAATGCCCGTCAGGGCGCAAGAAACTTTACAATTGATACCCTCCGGGAGGCGGTGCAGTATGCCCATATCCGGGGGGTCGCTGTGCATCTGACTGTCAACACCCTGGTTTCAGACCGGGAAAGTCCACAGCTGGCAGAGCTGATCAAGGCTGCGGCTCGGGCGGAGGTGGATGCATTTATCGTGCAGGACTTGGGCGTTCTCTCTTTATGCCGCCAGATTGCGCCCCATGTCCCCATTCACGGTTCTACTCAGATGACCATTCATTCTCTGGAAGGGGTGCGGCAGGCTGCTGATCTGGGAGTGAGCCGAGTGGTTCTGTCCCGAGAGCTTCCGCGGGAAGAAATTGCCAGAATCTGCCGCAACAGTCCGGTGGAAATCGAGGTTTTTGTCCATGGGGCACTATGCATGTGCTATTCCGGACAGTGCTATATGTCCAGCGTCATCGGCCGCCGTTCCGGCAACCGGGGCCAGTGTGCACAGCCCTGTCGCCTGCCCTATGGATACAGCAGGTTTGAAAACAAATATCCCCTGAGCCTCAAGGATAATTGCCTGATTCGTTATCTTCAGGAACTGGATTCCATGGGAGTGACTTCCGTGAAGCTGGAGGGACGGATGAAGCGGCCGGAATATGTGGCTACGGTGACGGGCACATATCGGCAGGCAATGGACGAGGGCCGGGTGAGCCGAAATCAGATGCAGGACCTTTTGGCGGCCTTTAACCGTCAGGGCTTCACGGACGGCTACTATACAGGTTCCATCGGACGGAATATGTTCGGCATTCGCACCGAGGAGAAGGAGGACAAGGCCCGCCTTGCGGCGGCCCGTGCCACCTATGAGTCCGTGGAAAATGCCTTGGTCCCCGTGGAATTCTATATGATCGTAAACCAAAATGCCTCCATGCTGGCGGTGCAGGACCCCCAGGGCCATGTGTGCAAAACCACAGGGCCCAGACCTGAGGTCGCCCAAAAAAGAGGTATCACCGTTGAGGACCTGAATGCCCGCCTCAGTAAGACCGGCGGTACAGCCTATCGCTGCAGCCGGGTGCGAGCCGTGGTGGAGCCGGGCCTTAGCCTCTCTGCTGCTGCAATCAATGCCATGCGCCGGGAGGTGCTGGATCAGCTCACTGCCCTGCGGGGACGCAGACAGGAACCCGCCCTGGGCAGATACACCAAGCCCGTCTTGTATCCCGGACGGAAAGAGGCCCCGGGCCTCAATATCCAGGTCACTTCCACGCAGCAGGTGACGCAGAAGCTTCTGTCCATGAACCTGCAGATGCTGTATGTGCCAGTGGATCTGCTGGAAAAAGACTGGGATTTTTATGAATCGGTAGCCAATCGGGTGCGAATTGCGGCGGTTCTGCCCAGAATCCTCCATGACGCGGAGCGTGGGAAGATCTCTCGCCAGATGGACAAGCTGTTTGATTTGGGAATCCGTCATGTGCTGGTAGGCAATCTGGGGCAGATTCCTCTGGCAAAGGCCAGGGGCTTTGCCATCTGCGGCGACTTTGGGCTCAATGCATTCAACAGCCGGGCCATGAACACCCTTAGAAATCTGGGCCTTTTCAGCGCCACGGTATCTTTTGAGGCCACCCTTCCTCAGATTCGCGATCTTTCCAAGGCCGTTCCAACAGAGGCCATTGTCTATGGACGGCTGCCCCTGATGATTACGGAGAACTGCCTGATTTTTAACCGCAGTGGTCAGTGCACCTGTAATGGGGGCCTGACAAAGCTGGTGGACCGAAAAGGAGAAGAGTTCCCTGTTATAAAGGATGGGGCCGCCTGCCGCTCGGTGGTGCTCAATGGCAAGAAACTTTATTGGCTGGATCGGCAGAGCGACTGGCAGAATCTGGGTCTGTGGGCGCTGCGGTTGTTGTTTACCACGGAAAATTCCCGGGAGGTGGACCAGGTCCTGCGGGCCTGGGAGAGCAAAGCGCCCTTCGATCCCGGCGGAGCCACCCGTGGTCTGTATCTGCGGGGTGTGGAATAACCCTGAACCTAGTTGGAGGAATTTCCATGAAATTAGTATTGGCATCTCAGTCCCCCCGGCGGCAGGAGCTTCTGACCCTGATGGGTCTGGACTTCACCGTCCGTGTGGCGGACATAGACGAAACGATGGACCAGACCAAAGACCCGAAAGAGGAAGTCGCACGAGTGAGCAGAGCAAAGGCTATGGCAGTGAGTGCCGGGCCGGATGAACTGGTGATTGCGGCGGATACCATTGTGGTCTGCGACGGGCAGCTTTTGGGAAAGCCCGGATCTGCTGAACGGGCGGCGCAGATGCTCCGGCTCCTTTCCGGCCGGGAGCATCAGGTGATGACAGGATTCACACTGCGCATGGGCGACAGGATATTGAGTCATACCGAGGTGAGCAGCATCCACTTCCGGGAGCTGGATTCCAGAGAGATCGATGCCTATGTGGCGACCGGTGAGCCTCTGGACAAGGCCGGTGCTTACGGCATCCAGGGAAAGGCCGCTGTTTTTGTGACCCGGCTGGAAGGTGACTACTATAATGTCATGGGTCTGCCGGTGTGCACCCTTACCCAGCACCTCCGGGAGCTGGGGGTGCCGGTTCTGGGAGTGTAGCTGCTGTGAAAAAATTTTTTAATACCAAAGTAAAAGTGATTTTGGCCCTCACTGTGGTGGTGGCCGTGGCCATGGCCCTTCTGGGGACCCTGGGAGAAGGAGCGTCCTTCCCGGAGCGTGTGGTGCAGGGCATTATGACGCCCCTTCGGGCCGGGGCCAACGGCCTCACCAGGGGAGCGGAAAAGGTCTATAGCTACATTTTCAAATATGAATCTCTGGTGGCAGAAAATCAGAGACTGGAAGAACAGATTGCGGACATGGAAAACGATGCCCGAACTGCGGATACCCTTCAGCGAGAAAACCAGCGCCTTCGGGAGCTGGCGGGCCTCAAGGAGGAGCGGGAGGATTTTCAGCTGGTTTCCGCTTATATCACCACCTGGGATTCCAATGACTGGACCAGCTCCTTCGCCGTTGCCAAGGGTACCAACTCCGGTATTGCAGAGGGAATGGTGGCCATTACTGCCCAGGGGGAAGTAGTGGGGGTGGTTTCTGCGGTTGGCAGTAACTGGGCAACAGTTACCACGGTTTTGGACTCTTCTCTGGAAATCAGTGCAAACATTGCCTCTTCCGGCTATGCCGGTATGGTGCAGGGCGCCTATACCACCGGAGCAGAAGGAATGCTGCGCATGGATTACCTGCCAACGGATGCAGTCATCCGGAACAACGATCAGGTGGTCACTGCCGGTTCTACCCTGTATCCTCGTGACCTGATTTTGGGATATGTGTCCGAAGCCGGCTTTGATGAGACCGGTGTTGCCAAATATGCGCTGCTGAAGCCCGCTGCGGATTTTGAAAATATGGAGCAGGTGTTTATTCTCACCAGCTATGTCAACGAGTAGCCGTCTCCCAAGGAGGGAACCCATTGAATAAGCGATTTTTATCCAAACTGGAGCAGGGAAAAGGAAATTCTTTTCTGGCCCGGCTCTTTCTTACCCGGCGACAGCGGCAGGTCCTTCTGAAGTGGTGCCTTCTGGCCGCCGGGTACCTGCTTTTGCAGGTGCTGCAGGATGTGATTTTCAGTCGGATTCAGATTCTGGGCGGATGCCCGGACCTGGTGCCCGGCTATCTGTTTCTGGTGGTCATTCTTCTGGGGCCGGACTCCGGCGGCCTGTTTGTCTTGATTGCCTCAGTCTTTCGGTCGCTGGCCGGTGCGGCTCTGGGGCCGGTGTCGGTGCTGCTGCTTACGGTTGGAGGCGTTTGCCTGTCCGTTTTCCGCCGGGGCTATCTGTGCAGAAGCTTTCAGACGGAGATGCTGTGCAGCTGCGTGGGGATTTTGTTCCATCAGGGCATCCTGTTTCTCTTGGGCATCTTTTTGGGCCTTACCACATGGGAACGCTGGCTGGCAACCCTGATGGGAGCCTTGGGGGCGATGCTGGCCTGCGGGGCGCTGTATTTCGCAGTGAAGGCCATGGGAAAAATCGGAGGTGAAGCATGGACCGAGTAACTCGAGTGCGGGCAACGGCAGTTTTGCTGTTTTTTGTTGTAATATTAGGCATTTTTTCCTTCCGGATGTACGGCCTGCAAATTCGGGATGTGGACCCAAATGCCAACCATACCACCTATACTACCTGGAACCGGGTCCCGGCGGCTCGGGGGGAGATCCTGGACCGAAACGGAAATGTTTTGGTGACCAACCGGGCCAGCTATAATCTGGTTTTTAATAACTATGTGTTTTATAATTCCGAGGCCCCCAATGAATCCCTGCGGCGCCTTGTGAATCTGATGGAAGAGAACGGCATTTCCTACATAGAGCATTTCCCTGTCACGATGGAAAAGCCCTATGACTATACAACCCAGGCCCTGAGCACCAGCTGGCAGGAATATTTCAAGGAATTTCTCAACTACCGGGAGCTGGATTCGGATGTCTCGGCAGCGCAGCTTATGAAGCAGCTCCGTGAGGCCTATCGAATTCCCAACGACTGGACAGAGCAGGAGGTGCGAAAGGTCATCGGCATTCGCTATGAGCTGGAGCTGCGCAGCGACCTTACCAGCCTGGCACCCTATGCCCTGATTGAGGACGCTTCTGCGGAGCACTTGTCTGCGGTGCTGGAACTGAACATTCCCGGCTTGAATGTGGAAATCACCACGGTGCGGGAATACGCCACCACCTATGCAGCTCATATTCTGGGTACCATGGGATATTTGGAGAAGGATGAATACGAAGTCTATAAAGATCTTGGATATTCCATGGACGCAAAAATCGGAAAAAGCGGCTTTGAAGCCGCCTTTGAAGAGCAGCTCCACGGCACGGACGGTGTGAAGTATACAACCACTGACGCTCAGGGGAATGTGGTTTCCGAATATTTCAGCAAAGAGCCGAAAGCCGGAAACAATGTGGAGACTACCATTGATATCAATTTGCAGATTGCCGCAGAGAAAGCACTGGAACAGGTGATTCTGGATCTGCGGGAAAACGGACTGGGCACCAACAAGGAAGGTACGGATGCAGAGGGCGGCGCTGTAGTCGCAATCGATGTAAAAACCGGCGAAGTTCTGGCCTGTGCCAGCTACCCCACCTACAATCTGGCAACCTTCTCCCAGGACTGGGAGAAGCTGCAGGATGCTCAGTACGGCCCCTTGATCAATCGGGCGCTGGAACTGCCGTATGCCCCCGGCTCTATCTATAAGATGGTGGTCACCATAGCGGGCATCAATGAAGGCACCATCAATTCCAGCACAACCATAGAAGATCACGGTGTCTATACCAAGTATGAGGACTATCAGCCCCAGTGCCTGATCTGGACCAAAAGCAGACAGACCCACGGCATTATCAATGTCATTGAAGCCTTGGCCACCTCTTGTAACTACTACTTCTATGAGGTGGGCAACCGCACGGGCATGAAGGCCATTGATGCGGTGGCAGAGGCGCTGGGCCTGGGCGAAGAGACGGGAGTGGAGTTGTACGAAAAAACCGGCTACCGCTCCAACGCAGAGACAAAGAAAGAGTTGTATCCCGATGACCCCAACATGAACGGGTGGTATGATGCGGATACCTTGCAGCTGTCCATCGGACAGGGTGCCAATAAGTTTACCCCCATGCAGATGGCCGTCTACACGGCGGCTCTGGCAAACCACGGAGAACGGTACAAGGCAACTTTTCTGAGACGGGTTATTTCTTCGGACTATCAGGAGCTGATTGAAAGCACGCAGAAAAAGATTCTCAGCACCTGCACCATCAGTGACGATGCCTACTATGCCTACACCAACGGTATGCGGGAAACGGTTGCCTCTCCAAGAGGTACGGTATACAGCTATCTCAACGACTATCCCATTCCGGTGGCGGCCAAGACCGGTACGGCGCAGCACGGCGGGCCCGGCTCGGACCATGCCTCCTTTGTGTGCTATGCGCCTTATGACGATCCGCAGATTGCCATTGCAGTTTATGTGGAAAAGGGCGCCCAGGGCGGCAATCTGGCCAATGTGGCCAGACCCATTATGGATGTGTATTTTGGCCAGACCCAGCAGGCCAATGCGGAGCTTCCCGGAGAAAATGTGGGAAGCTGATTAGGAGGAAACTATGAAACAGCAGTATTTGGAGGCTGGCGAAATTGTCTCTACCCACGGGGTCCGTGGAGAATTTAAGGTTCTGCCCTGGGCAGACGGCCCGGAGTTTCTCACCTGCTTTGACCGGGTATTTCTGAAGGGCAGGGAGTATGAAGTGGAGTCTGCCAGAGTGCAGAAGACCTGCACTCTGGTAAAGCTCAGGGGCATTGACACCATGGAAGATGCCCAGGCCCTTCGGGGGACGGTGGTGAAAGTAAATCGGGACGATGTGGAGCTGGAGGAAGGCACCTATTTCATTGCCGATCTCATTGGGCTGCGCGTACTGGCAGAGAATCAGGAAATCGGAACGATTCGGGAAATCATGACCCTGCCCGGCAATGATGTATATGTGGTCAAGGGAGAAAATGAATATATGATTCCTGCGGTTTCAGAGTTTTTGCTGGAGACCAATCTGGAGGAAGGCTTCGTCCGAGTGAAGCTCATTGAAGGGATGCAGACCAATGCGGATTGATATTATGACTCTTTTTCCGGACTCTCTGGGGGATGTGCTCTCGGAAAGTATTCTGGGCAGGGCTCAGGAGCGGGGATTTATCCGCATTGAGGCCCACCAGATTCGGGATTATACCGCCAGCAAGCAGTGTCAGGTAGATGACTACCCATATGGCGGAGGCCGGGGAGCCATTATGCAGGCAGATCCTCTGTACCGCTGCTGGGAGCACCTGTGTGATGAGGCCATGGGGCCTGTCCACACCGTCTACCTCTCCCCCTGCGGACATACCTTCCGCCAGGCAGATGCCATCCGGCTCAGTCAGATGGACAACCTGATCCTGGTCTGCGGCCACTATGAAGGCATCGATCAGCGGTTTATTGACGAGTGTGTGGATGAAGAGATCTCTTTGGGAGATTTCGTCCTTACAGGGGGAGAAATTGCAGCCATGGCAGTTACCGATGCGGTGTGCCGCATGGTGCCCGGCGTGCTGGCAGATCCGGAGTGCTTCCGGGATGAGAGCCATTTCAACGGCCTTTTGGAATACCCCCAATACAGCCGTCCCGGGGATTGGCATGGCTTGCAGGTTCCTCCCATTCTTCTTTCCGGAGACCACGGCAAGGTGGACCGCTGGAGGACAAAGGAATCTTTGCGGCGCACCAGGGCCCGGCGGCCGGATATGTTTGAAAAGGTGACTTTTGAGACCAAGCAGGAGAAAAAACTCTTGGCGGAAATAGAGTCTGAGGGCTGGGAGCCCTGGGCGTAGTGAATACAACAGGAGAGCGGTTTCTCGAAAAGGAGGATCCCGCTCCCCTGTTTTTGTTTTGAGGAACAACGCTATTGCTTTTTTGGGGAATGTATGGTAAAGTTTGCATTGATCCCTGATGACACAAAAACGAAAGGAACACATCACTATGAAAAAAACATTTTGCACTTTATTGTCTTTGGGCCTGGTTGCTGTTCTTGCGTTTTCCGGTTGCGGAAAAACCGACAAGGGTTCTGATGACAAGCAGTCTCCCGGAGAAACCACTGCTGTAGTGGGAGAAAAGAACGAGAACAACGAGAACAACGAGAACAACACGCTGAGCCTGGGCAAGGTGGAAGGCAATGTCTACACCAATACTTATGTAGGAATCGGCTGCAAGATGGGCGATGGCTGGAAGATGGCCTCCGCAGACGAGCTGCAGGAGCTTCCCAAGGAAATCAAAGAGTCTCTGGATGGCACCAAGATCGGAGAACTGGCAAAGGAGATCCCTCAGTTTGCGGATATGATGGCTCAGAACCTTACCACCGGCTCCAATGTCAATGTGCTGTACACGCAGTTGAGTGAATCTGATCAGAAGGTCTATGCAGGCATGAGCGAGGAAGATGTCATTGACGGCCTGCTGCAGAGCAAGGACATGCTGACTGAGTCCTATGCGGCATCCGGCGTGGAAGTGAAGACCATGGAGAAGGTGACCGTGGATTTCCTGGGCGAGAAGCATACCGCAATGAAGACCACCGGAACTGCTCAGGGCGTGGAGGTTTTCATTATGCAGCTGTTGGATTACAAGCTGTCCGGTCCCTATGGCGTTGCCATCACATTCACCTCTCAGTCTGAAGCTGAAATCACAGAAATGATGAACAGCTTCTACAAGGTTGATTGATTTTAAGCGATATAAAAAGCTCTGCCGCAGAATGTTGTGTTCTGCGGCAGATTTTTTGCTATATACGACGGAGTTTACCGTTTGCTGCCCAGGAAAAACAGGGCCAAAGTACCGGGGCCGGAGTGAGAACCAATCACAGGACCCACGTAGTCAATGTAGATGCTCTTGGGATGATAGGTGGTTTCGATTCGTTCAGCCAGATAGTTTGCATCTTCCGGACAGTCGCCGTGGCTGATAAAAATATCCTGATTTTCCAGATCCACACCGGTCTGCGCCATGCTTTTGAAAAGTGCATCGATGGAGGCTTTTCTGCCACGGGCGGTTGCAACCTTAATCAGGTGGCCTTCGTCGTCCACATGGAGCACGGGCTTGATGTTCAGCATGGTGCCCACCACGGCTGTGGCGGCGCTGACTCTGCCGCCCCGCTTCAGAAACATGAGATCATCCACGGTGAACCAGTGGCACAGGTTGAGACGGTTGTCCCTGACCCACTGGGCAGTTTCCTCCAGGCTCAGACCCTGCTGCTGCTTCTTTGCGGCGTGATAGACCAAAAGGCCCTGACCCAAAGAGGCACACAGGGTGTCCACTACCTGAATGTTCCGGCCGGGGTATTCTTCCCGCAGCTCCTTTGCTGCCAGCTCCGCGGCGGCATAAGTGGAGCTAAGACCGGAGGAGAAGGCCAGTACCAGCACATCCAGCCCCTGAGACAAAGTGGGCTCTATGGCGTGCCGCCAGACCTGGGGATTTGCGGCGGTTGTGGAGGTATTGGCACCCTGACGCAGGGCATTATAAAATTCTCCGAAGTTCAGCAGATTTTCGGGCGAACCATTGGGGTAATTCTTGAATTCCTTTTCTTCCAGATAGACTTGCAGCGGGACCACCTGCAGATTCAGCTCCTGTACCCGAGCGGCAGACAGGTCGCAGGATGAGTCGGTAATAATACGAAAGTTATACATAATAGGACCTCCTTTTATGGACTCCCATGCCAAATATCAGCTGGGAAATTATATTTTACTGGACATCTGGCCCTTGTGTGATATAATGTAAGAAACGCCCGGGCCAGTGCCTCGCTGGGCGGCATTTTTCTGCCTGATTATGCGTAGATTATATCACAGGATGCTCTCGAAAAAAAGTGTATCTTTCCAAATTCATGGAATCGGGTAAAAGAAAAGCAGCCAAACACAGAAAGGGGAATGCGCCATGACACAGCTGCTGCTTCGTCTGTTTGTCAGGGATGCGGACAACACAGACTCCTCCAAGGTTCGCAGCACCTACGGAAGACTTTCCGGAATTGTTGGGATTTTGTGCAATCTGCTGCTCTTTACCGGAAAGGTGATTGTGGGCACTTTGGCAGGCTCTGTGTCTATTACGGCGGATGCTGTCAACAATCTGTCGGATGCCTCCAGCTCCTTGGTAACGCTGATTGGTTTCAGAATTGCAGAAATGCCGGCAGATGCCAACCATCCCTATGGTCATGCCAGAGTGGAGTATCTTTCCGGACTGATTGTGTCGGCCTTGATCCTGGTCATTGGAGTGGAGCTGGGACAGAGCTCTGTGGAAAAGATTTTGCATCCCTCTGTGGTGACCTTTTCCTGGATCACGGCCTTGGTGCTGGTGGGGTCCATTCTGGTGAAGCTGTGGCTGTCCCTGTTCAATACGAAGCTGGGACGAAAAATCGACTCCGCTGCCCTGCTGGCTACCGCCGCAGACAGCCGAAATGATGTGATCTCTACTGCTGCCGTACTTCTGGCTGCCATAGTAGGTAAGTATACGGCGCTGAACATTGATGGCTATGTAGGCGTTCTGGTTGCCCTCTTTATCATCTGGTCGGGCATTGGCATTGCCAAGGACACGATAAATCCTCTGCTTGGCCAGGGACCGGACCCGGAACTGAGAGAAAAGCTTCTGAAATTTCTCCGAAAGGACCCCAGAGTTTTGGGGCTGCATGACCTGATGGTTCACGATTATGGCCCGGGTCAGCGATTTGCAACGGTCCATGTGGAAATGGATATGCGGGAAGACCCCATGGAAAGCCATGATTTGATTGACGATATGGAGCGGGCCTGCCTGAAGCAGTATAACGTCCATCTGTGCATTCATTATGACCCTGTTGTGACAGATGATGAGGAGCTGAACCGAATGCGCACCTTGGTGGAAGACTGCATCCGCCTGATTGACTCCCGGCTTTCTGTCCATGATTTTCGCATGGTGCCGGGACCGCTGCACACCAACCTGATTTTTGACATGATCTTGCCATATGACATGATGAAACAGAAGGACGAGATCAAGAAGCGGGTGGATGAGGCGGTTTGCAAGGAAAACAGCAAGTACTATACAGTCATCACCTTCGACGGGGCCTCCTTCAACAACCCCTGAAGATGTGAAGTATAAGAAGCAGAAATAAAATCGACGCCATGCCGCAGCGGATCGCGGCAGAAAGGAACAAAAAGTATGATCATTGAAATTCTCAAAACCATTCTCTATGGCATTGTGGAGGGAATCAGTGAATGGCTTCCCATCAGCTCCACAGGCCATCTGATTCTCCTGCGTGAAATCCTGCCTCTGCAGGCCAGCGATGCCTTTTCCGAGATGTTTGATGTGGTGATTCAGCTGGGTGCTATTTTGGCAGTGATTGTTCTGTTTTTCCACAAACTCAATCCGTTCTCCTTTAAAAAGTCTGTACAGGAAAGAAAAAATACGCTGAACCTGTGGGGCAAGGTAATTGTGGCAGTTCTGCCTGCAGGCGTTTTGGGTCTGCTTCTGGACGATTGGCTGGATGAGCACCTGTACAATTATATTACCGTTGCCATTACGCTGATCCTTTACGGCGTCCTGTTCATCTTCCTGGAGCGCGGCCGCCGCAACACCCCCAGAGTGAGAAAGACCGATGACATTACTTACCGCACTGCCGCAATGATTGGCCTGTTTCAGTGCCTGGCTATGATTCCCGGAACCTCTCGTTCCGGCGCTACCATTCTGGGCGCAATGCTTCTGGGGCTCAGCCGTGGCACTGCCGCAGAGTTTTCCTTCTTCCTGGCCATTCCTACGATGATGGGTGCCAGCCTTTTGAAGGTGGTAAAATTCCTGCTTAAGGGCCAGGGTATGACAGGAAATGAGACCATGATTATGGTGGTGGGCTGCCTGGTTGCCTTTGTGGTGTCCCTGGTTGCCATTCGATCCCTGATGAATTATGTAAAGAAGCACTCTTTTGCTGCGTTCGGTGTGTACCGCATCGTATTGGGCGCTCTGGTCCTTGTTTATTTCCTTGTGAAATAAAGGGATTGGGTTTGTCTCAAGGGGGAAAACAAAAAACTTTCTGCGAGCCGCCTCTTTTGAGGCGGCTCCTTGTCTGTCTGCTGTTTCGGCTTTGCCCCAAGAGCAGGCTCTGTTTAGACAGTGGGAAATGCCCGGAACGCAGAAACCGCCTGCCTCATCATTGGTGAGACAGGCGGTTTTAGAATTCGCAGGGAATTACTCCTCTTTATATTCAGCCCGCAGTGCAAACACCCGGTGGGCGCCCATTTCCCGATGGCCCTCCACGCAGAGCTGATTGCCCTCCAAAGCCCAGTTAAGCTCGATCTCCTGCCCTTCCAGGGCTTCACTGATATAGCAGATGTGCAGACGGGAGAGGACATGGGACTGGTGGTAGCTGCTGGGCAGCAGATCCTCCATCCAGTTTAAGTACTTGGTATTGGAAAGATGGCCGTTGGCGTCCAGCTCAGAGTATCGCACACGGCGGCGTTCCAGATTGGGATACTCCCGGGGGGCAATGCTGGTGGGGTTCATCAGTTCGCCACCTCTCGTGATGCCGGGGACATCGATCCCGGAAGCCGCAGGCAGAACCAGGCTTCTGCTGTGGATGTCCATAAACAGCCACAGGGCTACCACCCGAAACAGGATCTCACCGTCTTTGGTTCTGCCTGTGATATACCGGGGAAAGGCAGTGCGGCTGGGGGGGCCGGGCCAGGTCTCGGTAATCAGGGTTTCCCCGGCACGGGGCATCCGGTAAATTTCCAGCGTTTGCCGGACAATGGCCCAGAACAGACCCTTGGGGTCCAGGGCTTCCCGGCCGATGCCCAAGGCCTTTGCGTGGTCTACGGCTACGGTTTGGAGCACCTCCAGAAGTGCGCTGGGCCGCATACGGCCATATCGGTCCATCTGGGTGTCATCCAGTACGGTGGTTTTAGAATATACGAGTTGTGCTTCCATAAAGATTCCCTCCTTTGGGATTGGTTAGAATCAGTAGATTACGACAGTAGTGTCCTGAGGCAGCTCCTCATAGATGTATCTGCAGTCTTCGTCCATCATGCGCACGCAGCCATGGGATGCGGGGGTGCCGATGGTGCCGTCACAGATGGTATCATCGTAATAGTACAGCCGGGAGTGGAAGGCCTGTCCGCCCCAGAAACCGGTGACATTGTAAACTCTGGTGTAGTCCTCTAAAAACCGCCAGATTGGGGTTTTATAGATGATGGAATAAACGCCGGAGACGGTGGGAGTGGTGTTTTTTCCTGTGCTGCAAGGAGCGGTTCGGACCAGCTTCCAGCTGCCTTTGCTGCCTCTGTAGATGTTGACACGCTGGGTTTTCAGGCTCAGCCAGATCATATAGTCTGTTGGGCTGGAGTAGCCGTTGAGATTGACGAAGCCTTCCTTTGTGCCCAAAGAGTAATCCTGGGACTGGGTATAGTCTTTTTCGGATACCAGATAGTCCGACCAATCCATCCAGCCCACGGTGCCGTCTGCCAGGCGAACCTGGCCGGGAACGCCGGCTTCATCGGAATAATACATGTGGGTAACCGGAACATTGGCCTCCACGTTCCGAATGACACCGGAGCAGGCCTTGTCTGTATAGAGCTTGGTTGCAACCAGGGTTTTGGCTTCTACATTTACGGTTTGCACTGTTTTACAGGCCCGGAGATAGTCTAAAGTGTATTTGTCGGCGGTAACCGCGCAGGATTTTTGCACACGGTCAACACCGCAGGTGAGTACGGCGGTAAATGTGAGATTTTCAGGCAGCGTGTTGGGGTCGGGCGTATAGTGAATGGTGGAGCGGGTATCTTCACCGAGCAGGAAGTCCTTCTGTTCACTCAGAAGGATGCCATTGCAGTACCAGCGAAGATCGCAGGGACGCTGCCCATCGGTGGTGCCATAACCGGTTTGAAGCCCTGTGAAATCTGCGTGAATAGTCAGTTCGTCAAAAGAATTCCAGGAGGCGGGAGCGGTGAGCGCCACCTGCACTCCACGAAGAAGCCAGTCGATCTGATAGTCCACCTGGTCTGCGTTCAGGGAAACCGTGCAGTCTCTGCCATGGATTATGACGGCTGCGGCCTGGCCGGCACCGGTGAGGGTGATGTTGTCTGCGTGCAGGGTTACGGAGTGGGCAGTACCGTCCAGTACGGCGGTGCTATCAGAGGCGCAGCAGTGCATTTCTTCATAGCTGCCGGATAAGGTGGCAGGTGCTTTCAGAAAGATCGCACAGACGGTGGAATTTATAATGGCGTCAGGGGCTAACACGGAGAGCCTGGGGAAATTTCCGCCCTCCAACTCCATGCCGGAGGCAACCACAATCTGATCGACAGTCAGATCCTCAAGGGAAATTTTGGTAAAACGGGGACAGCGCAGATAAAGCGTGTGGGAGATCGTGATGCCGTGCAGGTCGGAAACATCGGAAGAAGTCAGAATCAGACTGCCATCCAGCCGGTATCCCTCCGGCAGCGGCTCCGTACCCCGATAAAGCACCATACCGGACTCGGGAAGCTGGGAAGGGCTGTCACAGATGTGGGTGAGAAGCTTGTAGAACAGAGCGGCAACCTCCTGCCGGGATATGTAAGCAGTGGGCTTTACACAGTTGTTTTCATAGCCGGACACACAGCCCAGCTCATACAGCGCACTGACGGCATCCTGCGCAAAGGGTTTTACCCGATTGGAGTCGGAAAACACCTCATAGGCGGCAGGGTTCTGAGGTTCCAGACCGAAGGCCCGGGCAAGAACCGTAAAGGCTTCCTGCCGGGTAATATGGCGCTGGGGCGCCATGATGGTGTCGGTAACACCGTTAAAAATCCCCATATCCACAGCCGTTGCCAGTTCCTCACAATACCAGGCGTTGGGATTGATGTCGCTGTAACCGGACAAGTCGCCGGAAACGGGGGCTTTCATCAGACGTACCAGCATGGCGGCCATTTCGGCACGGGTCGTTTTTCCGGTGGGAGCCAGATTGAAGCCGCCATGGCCCTCCAAGATCCCGTGACGCACTGCAAATTTGAGAGGTTCCGCTGCCCAGTTGTCGGGAAAGGTGTAGCCTTCCAGAGGGTCAGGTTCGGCGGGCTCTGAAGGTTCGCTGGGGTCAGGGACCGCAGGCTCCGAAGGCTCGGTGGTTTCGGTAGGTTCAGTAGGTTCAGAAGGAACACTGGGTTCCAAGGGGTCGGTGGTTTCGGAAGGCTCAGTGGGGCCTGAAGGCACGGCCGTTTCCGAAGGCTCTGCCGCTGTGGCGCAGAGCAGAGGCTGTGGATTTGCGGCCAGTACGCAGGGAATCAACATGCTGAAAATCAACCCGGTCACCAGAAATCGTTTGTACCAGATCATCATACTTCCTCCTTGTTTACAGACAAACGGTTAATACATTGAGTTCGATAAATTTTATTATATCACATTCCCATTGAAGAGCAAGGGGATTCATGCGGACAAGGTACATTTGATATATAAATAACCTGATTTTTAAAATAAACATTGTTTCATCTGCAAAAACGGTGGCAAAGTGCAGTAAAGTGTGATATGATGACACTGTGTAAGCATATCCGTTTTTCCTGTGTTTTAATTAAAAAGGAGGAAGATTATGAACACGCAGAAAAAGAGCAGACTGCTGTCCTGGCTGCTGGTGATTGCCATGGTGATTTCCATGGTGCCCACCTTTGTCCTGGCCGCAGAGCCTGCCACCTACACCAAAATCACAACGGCCGATGAACTGACCACCGGTAAGTATGTGATGCTTGTCAAAACCGGCTATGCCCCCGGCGTGCTGGAGGACGGTTGGATTACCAGCCAGCTCCTTGCCGCCCGGGGCGATACAGTCCAGGACCCGGCTGCATCTGTGGTATGGAACCTCAGTGTGGACGGAAACCATGTGGTTATGACCGACAGCAACGGTGCATCCGTTGCGCCAAAGGCAGAAAACACCAACGGAATCCAGGCAGGTGCATACAACTGGGTCGTAACCTGCGACAACGGAACCTTCCGTTTTGCCGGTCAGGAGGGAAAAGTCCTGCTGGCAAGCAATGTCGGAGATCCCAATAACCCCAACAAATTCCGTGCGTACAAAAACGGCACCATTGCAGGCCGGCCTGAGGGCTATCCCTGTGATTTCACCCTGTTCAAACTGGATGGAGAGGGGCCTACGCCCCCTGCGCCCACCGATCCCAAGCCCACCGAGCCGAAACCCGATCCCACTGAGCCGGTAGAGCCCCCTGTTACAGATGCTCCCATCCGGGCCGGTGACCATGTGGTCATCTATAACCCTGCTGCCATGAGAGCACTGTCTACAACCTACAAAGGCTATTACAATAACAGTGTGGCCGTTACCATGAAGGATGGCAAGCTGTCCGGCTATACAGAGGCCGATGTGTGGACGGTTGGCGTCAACGAAGACGGTACTTATACCTTCTCCACTGCAGATGGAAAGAAATTGACCATGGAGGACCAGCATTCCAGTATGCCCCTTTATGGAAAGAATGCCAACTGGGAAGTTACCGTTGCTGCCACCGACGGCTGCTACTATATCAACAACACCGTCCGCAAGGCCATGGTACAGTATCAGGAAAAATATGAGACCTGGAGTGCTTACAGAGAAATCGGACAGAATGAAGCCTTCTTCGCCCAGCGGTTCTATGTGGTGGAGGAAGAGGTCAAGCCGGACCCCGATCCCAAGCCCGACACCGATTTGCCTGCCAACGGAGATCAGGTTGTCCTGTATAACCTGGGGGCCAAGGGCGTTCTGTCTTTGCAGAATGACAATACAGACAGCCCTGCAATCAACAATGTTTCTGCTGCCCTTGCCGAGAATCGGGCCACTACAGAAAATGGCGGCGTGATTTTCAAGGTGGAAGTCAACGGTCAGTATTACCGCTTCTACAACGAGGCCTTCGGCTACCTGTGCTCCAATGGCACCGGTAACAATGCCTTCTATTCTAAGCAAGCCACGGAAGATGCGGACTGGACCCTGGCCCGGCGTGGCGCAGGGTATACCATGGAGAGCCGCACGGCAAAGTTTAACGGCAAGTACAGCCAGTTCCTGGAGTTCTATGCGGATTCCTATAAGACATACAGCATGAACAAGGTCACTGACTATGACATCTTCACCTTCCGGTTCCTCCCCTGCGCCAACGAGCATATTACTGAAGGCGTGGTGAATGAGCCCAAGTTCATCAGCGACGAAGTGCCGGCCGCATTTGTAGGTGCGCCCTATGAGCTGACTCTGACGGCTGATTCGGTCTTTGGAATCAAGGATGTCAAATGCGATTTGACTCATACCCTGGAAAACGGCGTTCTGACCATTTCCCTTACCGCAGAAGAGGTCAACGCATTTAAGGATGCAGGTAAGTTTGTCATTGAGTTGTCCGGCGAGGACAACAAGGGGGTCGCCTTTACCCAGTCCATCACCGTTATGGTACAGGATGAGCCTGTAATTTCCGAGCCTGTCCCTGCCGCCGGTTCTCAGACCGGTGAAAACAAAAAGCCTGTGATTTCCGCCAAGCTCAGCAATATTGGGGAGAACGCAAAGATGACCATGACTGTAAACGGCCAGCAGGTAGAGGCGGTCTATGAAAATGGTCTGCTTTCCTACACCCCTGCTGCGGATCTGCCTGATGGCCGTACCACGGTTGTCGTTACCGCGGTCCGTGCCGACGGCAAGACGGCTACCAAGACCTGGGCCTTCACCGTAGGAAAGACCGAGTATCAGCTGTACTTTGGCCAGCTCCACTCTCACACCGGCCAGTATTCCGACGGTTCCGGTACACTGGCGGATGCGCTGAGCTATGTGGAGAATCTGCCTGAGAGCGCCAATGTTGATTTTGTGGCCTTTACGGACCACTCCAACTACTTTGATACCAAGAATGAAGCCAACCCCGAGGGTGCGCTGTATGACATGAATCTGGCCACTGCGGAAAGCCGGAAAATCTGGGACCGGTACAAAGGGGACATTGCGGCATTCAACGACAAGCAGAACAAGGTTGTGGCCATGGGCGGTTTTGAAATGACCTGGTCCGGTGGCCCCGGCCATATCAACACCTTTGCCACCCCCGGTATTGTCTCCCGGAATAATAAGACCCTGAATAATAAGACCAATGATGCCGGTATGAAGGCATACTATTCCCTGCTGAGCCAGCCGGAGGGGGTCAACTCCATCAACCAGTTTAACCACCCCGGCACGACCTTCGGCAACTTTACGGACTTCAGCTACTGGGATGCCGTCATTGACTCCCGGATGTATCTGGTGGAGGTAGGCAACGGCGAAGGCCAGATTGGTGCCGGCGGCTACTACCCCAGCTATGAGCAGTACACCCTGGCTCTGGACAAGGGCTGGCATGTGGCGCCTACCAACAACCAGGATAACCACAAGGGCAAGTGGGGCAATGCCAACGATGCCCGGGATGTGATCCTCACCGACAATTTCACTGAGGAAGGCCTCTATGAAGCCATCCGTAACTATCGTGTCTACGCAACCGAAGATAAGAATCTGGAAATCGGTTATACCGTCAACGGCCGGATGCTGGGCACCATCATGGAAGAGGTTCCCGAGAAGCTGAATCTAAATGTGACTGTATTTGATCCTGATTCTTCCGATTCTATCTCCAAAGTGGAAGTCATTGTAAACTCCGGCAAGGTGGCCCACACCTGGGATAATGCCGAGGAACTGGCAGCCGGCGAGCTTACGGTGACGCTGGACCCCACCTACAGCTATTACTATATCCGTGTTACCCAGGCGGACGGGGATCTGGCTGTGACGGCCCCCGTTTGGGTTGGCGAAACCCTGAAGCTGGGCATCAACTCCGCTGTCAGCAGCACCGCAACCCCTGTCACAGACGAGGAGCTGACCATCACCACGACCCTGTTCAACAGTGAGGCCGCCGATGCAAAGGTGAAGTCTGTGACCTATACCACCAACGGCTCCGAGGTCCTGGCAACCGATACCACCGGCTACACCGTTCCTGCCAGCGGCACCGCAACCGTGGAATGGAAGTATATCCCCACAGCCGCAAAGATTACAAAAATCACGGTGACTGCGGTCATGGAGCTGAATGGGGAGGAATACACCTTTTCCACGGATCTGACGCTGGATGTTCTGAACGCAGAGACTCTGGTCTATGTGGGAATCGATGCCTCTCACTACAATGAGTATGTGGCTGGTAACTATAAGGATTCCATGGGCAACTTTGGCAATCTGGCTGCGGGCTACTCCGTCCGTACCGTGGAGCTGAAGACCGGTGAGGATCTGATCGCAGCCTGCGGCAATCCCAAGTACAAGATGATCATTCTCACCGTTCCTTCCCGCCGTGACGGCACTGCCCTGCGTGACCCGTATGCAACCTATTCGGACGCAGAAATTGAGGCCATTGTGAACTTTAACAAGGCCGGCGGCACAGTGGTGTTGTCAGGCTGGTCTGACTATTATGAGAACTATGGCAAATTCCCCGATGCGGACCACATGGCAGCGCAGCAGAACAAGCTTCTGGAAGCACTTGGCTCTTCCCTGCGCATCGGCGATGATGGCACCAATGACGATGTGCTGAACGGCGGCCAGCCCCAGAGACTGTACTTCAGCACCTACAACATGGACTCCTTCCTGATGAAGGGGGTGGAGTTTGACGCAGAGCATCCCAATGACAAGCTGTACACCCAGCTGTTCAGCCAGTACGGCGGTGCCTCCATCTTTGCGGTGGATGCAGCGGGCAAGCCCGCCACAGAGCTGCCTGCAACGGTGACTCCCGTTGTATACGGCCACAGTAGCACTTACTCCAAGGACAGCGACAATGACGGCCTGGGCGGCGAGAATATTCCCAAGTATCCGGTTGGTGAAAATGATAACCGCCTGCTGGTTCTGGGAACTGAACAGCTGGAGGGTCAGGGCCTCATTGTGGTCTCCGGCGCTGCTTTCATGAGTAACTTTGAGGTACAGGCCAATCTGGACAATGCAGCCGAAAAAAATTACTCCAACTACACCATCTGTGAGAACCTGATGCAGTTTGTGAATCCCATGGTGGTCACAGACATTGCCGATGTTCATGCACAGAGCGAAGCCGGTTACAAGTTCACCGTTGAGGGGGCTGTTACCTCCAATGCTTCCGGCCATGACAAGGACACGGCCTTCTTTGATTGCATCTATGTGCAGGACAAGACTGCCGGTATCAACTGCTTCCCCGTTGCCGGGGACTATCAGGTAGGCGATGTGGTTCGGATCACCGGCACTACCAGTGCTTACCAGGGAGAATCTCAGCTTCAGGTCACTTCCATCACCAAGATTGGGGAGCAGGAGCCTGTGGAGCCTGTCGGTATTACAGCCGCAGAGATGAACAGCGGCAAGTATCTGGGCTCTCTGGTTACCATCTCCGGCATGGTTACGAACTACACCATGGTCAATGGCCTGGTGGAATCCATCTATGTAAGAGACGGTTCCGGCGAAGTGGCCCGTGTGTTCATTGACGGCTACATCACCAAGGATGTGGAAATTGCCAATCTGGAACAGGGTTGCTTCATCACTGCAACCGGCCTTGCTTCCTACGACAACACCTACGCCATTGAAAACGACAGCTATGCAAGACTGCGTATCCGTAACCGTGCAGACATTGTCTGCACAGAAGGAACCCATGTCCACAGCTGGGGCTCGTGGACAGTGGAGAAGGAAGCCACCTGCTATGCTGAGGGCAGTGCAGTGCGCATTTGCTCGATTTGCGGCGAAAAGCAGCACCAGGTCATCCCGGTAAATCCGGACAACTGCCTTGCAAAGAACTTTATTGATGTGGACACCGGAAAGTGGTACCATGAGGCGCTGGAGTATGTCCTGTCTGAGGGCATCATGGAGGGCATCGACGAGACACACTTCCACCCCAATGGAGCGCTGACCCGTGGTCAGCTGGTTACCGTTCTGTATCGCATGGCAGGGCAGCCAGCTGTGGAAGAAACCGCTCCGTTTGAGGATGTGGCAGAGAATCGCTTCTATACCGACGCGGTCTCCTGGGCTTACAGCGAAGGCATTGCCAAGGGCATGACCGAAGAGCGGTTTGCACCTGGAAAAGCAGTTACCAGAGAGCAGATGGTGACATTCCTGTTCCGCTATGCCGATGGGATCGGGATGGATGTCACCGGCAGAGCAGATCTGAGTCCGTATCCCGATGCAGATAAGATCATGAACTTTGCGCAGGATGCATTTGCCTGGGCAGTGGATGCAAAGCTGGTGGAAGGCATGGAGGACGGTATGCTTCGTCCCAAGAATCATTCTACTCGTGCACAGGCTGCAGCGCTGCTTATGCGCATGAATTCCGAGAAGTAAGTTCCGTTTCTCCCCGGCCCTCACGGGCCGGGGAGATTTTTTACCCTCCACCTCTGCGTTCCCCTTCTTACTGAAACCGGTTGTGCACAAAAAGATATTTACATGTGTATATACACCAATATTGACAGAACAAAGAGGGACGATTATAATAGCAGAGAATGGAGGGGAACCAATGTTTACTACAAAAGAATTGCAGGACAGAATCCTCAGCCTGAAGAAAGAAAAAGAGGTCTGTATCTTGGCCCATGCCTATCAGACCCATGATATCATTGAAATTGCCGACTTTGTGGGCGATTCCTTTGCCCTGAGCCGCAAGGCCCAGACCGCACCGCAGAACACACTGCTGATGTGCGGTGTTCGGTTTATGGCAGAAACGGCGAAAATTCTGTCACCTCAGAAACGAGTGATTCTGAGCCATGCACAGGCCGGCTGTCCCATGGCGGAGCAGCTCACCGTGGAGGAACTGAAGGCCTTGAAGCAGCGTTATCCGAATGCAGCGGTGGTGGCCTATATCAATTCCACCTCTGCGCTGAAAACCCAGTGTGACATTTGCGTGACCTCCGCTTCTGCGTTGGAGATTGTGAAGAATCTGCCCCAGGAGGAAATCCTTTTTATTCCGGACTGCAACCTGGGCAGCTGGATCGAAAAGCAGGTCCCTGAAAAGAAGTTCTACTTTGTAAAAGGAGGCTGTCCCGTCCACATGCAGATCACGGAAGAGGATATCAAAGAGGCCCGTAGACGGCATCCGCAGGCACTGCTACTGGTACATCCGGAATGCAAAGAAGAGGTGACCCGGCTTGCCGATTACGCCGGAAGCACCACCGGAATCATGAATTTTGTAGCGCAGAGCAGTGCCAAAGAATTTATCATCGGGACGGATACCACCATTGCAGAGCATCTGCGCTTTTCCTATCCTGAAAAACGCTTTTATCCCCTTTCCAAGAAATGCATTTGCCAAGATATGCGCCTGACTACCCTGATGGAGGTGTATCAGTGCCTGAATGGTGTGGGGGGAGAAGAAATTATGCTGACAGATGCGGTGCGGATCGGTGCGCAAAAGAGTATTGACCGTATGCTGGGGAAGTAATGAGGAAGTTATGAATACAGATATTATCATTGCAGGAAGCGGCTGTGCGGGGCTGTATTGTGCACTGCATCTTCCGAAGAATCAAAAAATTACTATAATCACCAAGGCTTCTCTGGAAGAAAGTGACTCCTATCTGGCCCAGGGCGGCATTTGCGTTCTCAATGGGGAGCAGGACTACGACTCCTTTTTTGAAGATACCATGAAGGCCGGACATTATGAGAACAACACGGAAAGCGTTGACATTATGATTCGCTCTTCCCGGGATGTGATTAAACAGCTGATCTCCTATGGGGTGGATTTTTGTCGCAATGCAGATGGGTCCCTGGCCTATACCAGAGAGGGTGCCCACTCCAAAAAGAGGATTTTATACCATGAGGATGTCACAGGACAGGAGATCACCTCAAAGCTTTTACGGCAGGTGAAGGAACGGGAGAATATCACACTTCTGGAATACACCACGCTTCTGGATGTAATCATCAGGGACAACTGCTGCTGCGGTGCGGTGCTGCGGCTGAAAGACGGCACCGTTGTATCGGTGCCGGCGGCCTACACCATTCTGGCCACAGGAGGAGTGGGAGGCCTGTACCGGCACTCTACCAATTTCCGCCATTTAACGGGAGATGCGGTGGCCATTGCGGCCAAACACGGCCTCGAATTACAGAATGTGGACTATGTGCAGATCCATCCCACCACCTTTTATAATAAGGACTGCTCGGAACGCAGCTTCCTGATTTCGGAGTCCGTCAGAGGAGAGGGCGCAAAGCTCTATAATAAGAACATGGAGCGTTTTGTGGATGAACTTCTTCCCCGGGATCAGGTGACCCAGGCAATCTGGAAGCAGATGGAGGAAGATGGCACGGACTATGTCTGGGAGGACCTAACCATGATCGACCCAAAGGTACTGCACCGGCATTTTCCTAATATCGTTGAATTTTGCGCCGAAAAGGGGTATGATGTCACAAGACAATGCATACCGGTGGTTCCTGCGCAGCACTATTTCATGGGCGGCGTCAAGGTGGATTCCTTCAGCAGGTCCTCTGCGGATCGCCTGTATGTCATCGGAGAAGCTGCCTGTAACGGGGTGCACGGAAGAAATCGCCTTGCAAGCAATTCTTTGCTGGAAAGTCTGGTGTTTGCAGGGCGTGCTGCCGGCCGGATTTCCGAAACCCCTGCTGCGGCACTGCCTCTTCCTGCGGTGGATTTGAGCCGGTATGCCGACCGGGAAAATCTGGAGCAGGCGTATAAAACACTGGTATTGGACCAGATCAAAGGGAGAACAAGATATGTTTGATCGTGCTACATTAAAGCTCAAGGTGGACCCCCTCCTTCTGTCTGCACTGAATGAGGACATCACCAGCGAGGATGTGACCACCAATAGTGTCATGCCCGGCAGGACAATGGGCCGGGTGGATCTGATCTGCAAGGAAACAGGTGTGCTGTGCGGAATGCAGGTGTTTTTCCGGGTGTTTCAGCTTCTGGACGAGACAACACAGATTCGGTGCTTTGCACAAGACGGAGAAGAAATTCAGGCCGGGCAAAAAATTGCGGAGGTCCGGGGAGATATTCGGGTTCTCCTGTCCGGTGAGCGTACAGCACTGAATTATTTGCAGAGAATGTGCGGCGTTGCCACCTATACCCGCAGGGTTGTAAATTTGCTGGAAGGCAGCGGGACCACCCTTCTGGATACCCGGAAAACCACACCCAATAACCGTATTTTTGAGAAATATGCGGTGCGTGTGGGCGGCGGCAAAAATCATCGGTACAACCTTTCTGATGGGGTGCTGCTGAAAGATAACCACATTGGTGCTGCCGGCGGAGTCAGGCAGGCCATTGAGATGGCAAAGGCTTATGCTCCCTTTGTGCGGAAAATTGAAGTAGAGGTAGAAACCATGGACATGGTGAAAGCTGCGGTGGAAGCAGGAGCAGACATCATCATGCTGGACAATATGAATCATGACCAGATGGCAGAGGCGGTTGCCTATATTGATGGCCGAGCGGAAATTGAAGTTTCCGGCAATGTCACCGGGGAGAATATCAGGGCGCTGTGCGACTTGGGGGTGGACTATATTTCCAGCGGTGCATTGACCCACTCCGCCCCGATTCTGGACCTTTCCCTGAAAAATCTCCACGCCGTTTAAGGAATGCTTATGAAAGAAAAAATGAACGCGGAAGAAAGACGAACGAAAATGCGCCGGCTGCTTTCCGAATTGGAAACCCCCGTCAGCGCCTCAAAGCTGGCATCTGCATTAGGGGTGACCCGGCAGGTCATCGTCAATGATGTGGCGCTGCTGCGTGCGGCGGGATGCGAGATATCCTCCTTTGCCAATGGATATCTGCTGGAAAAATCCCGAGTATGCAGCCGGGTGTTTAAGGTACAGCACACAGATGAGGATGTGGAGACGGAATTGAATCTGATTGTGGATGCCGGCGGTGTGGCGGAAGATGTGTTTATTTATCACAAGGTCTATGGGAAAGTCCGGGCAGAAATGGGGATCAGGTCACGGCTTCAGGTGAAAAAGTTTCTCGATGAGATCGGAGCCGGAAAGTCCAGTCTGCTTAAAAATGTGACAGCCGGATACCACTATCATACCGTAAGTGCGCAAACGCCGGAGACACTGAATCTCATTGAAGAAGCGCTCCGGGCCGAGGGGTTTTTGGCGCCTTTGCAGGAGTACGAACCATTGGAACTGGAAGAACAATGAGGGCACTTGTTTTCCAAACGAAACGCACTTTGTATAACCGAAAAACCACAGGATACAGGTCTGCTGAAAAAGAGGGGGCAGGCAATTTCAAACAGAACACGGGCAGCGTTCCCTGCTGTGGGAACGCTGCCCGTGTTCTGTTTATAGATTACAATGGGTTGACCGGGACGATTCTTCCAGCTGTGCAACGACTGCGGCGACAATGCCTTGCCCGCAGGGACACAGAGCGGGAAAATGGCCCAGGAGGCTGGAATCTGCATCTGTAGGGATGTAGCTTTCATCGCCTTCCAGGAGCATGCTGAGATCATTTGTGCCGTCTCCTATACAGACCAAATGGGTCCTGCCCATCATCCGGGCCAGACGCCGGGCGGCACTGCCTTTCGTGGCGCCTTTGCGCTGGACATCCAAAATCCGGGGAGCGCCGCGATCCACATGGAGGATATGACCGTAATGGTCCTGAATCCATTTCTGAGCCTGAACAAACACGACTTCCTGCTCTGGGTCGGTCCTGTAAAATTGCTCCACAGTGTTGTCCTCAAAAGCACCGAAAATGGCAATTTTCAGGAAGGGGTCCGGTACGGCGTCATAAGAAATCTCAAAGCCGGGACGGTGGTTTTCCACACCGAAGGAATGCCATTGAGGAGCGGGCTGGAAAATATAATGGGCTTCCATTCCCTGGACCTCGATCAGAAGCTGAGGAAATTGGCGGCGCAGGGCGGGAAGGATCTGGGTGGGTTCCAGACCCAGCAGATCGGCAAAGAGGATTTCCTGACGGCCTGCGTCATAGGCCATGGCGCCGTTATACAGAAGCAGAGGGGCATTCACCGGAACTTCCGGTAGTCTGGACTGAAGCATGGGCAGACTGCGGCCCGTGTTAATGGTAAATGCGCCGCCCTGCTCTATGAACCGGAGAATTGCGTCAACATTGGCTTGAGGGACTATGCCATGGGTGTCGGTGAGCGTGCGGTCAAAATCCGCGGTCATAAGGACATGAGAAAAGTCAGCCATAGAACCTCCTTGTTAGATTGTCGGCAGTAATAACCACACAGGGGGCCGCCTGTCGGCAGCCCCCCACAAAGATTAGATGGTTTCCAGCTTGATGATGTTTGTGTTGCCGGGCTTGCCGTTGATCTGACCGCCGGTGAGAACAATCTTGTCGCCAGGCTGCAGGTTGCAGACCTTCTTAGCCTGCAAGACAGCATGGTAGAACATGACATCCATGGACTCAAAGCGCTCGGTGAGAACGGGAGTGACGCCCCAGCTCAGGGCCAGCTTCCGCCATGCCTTCTCGGTAATGGTAACACCCAGAATATCGGTGGGGCAGCGGAACCGGCTGATCATCTGAGCGGTGATGCCGGAGACGGAGCTGATTACGATGCACTTGGCGTTGACATCGATAGCCATGGCACAGGTGGCATGGGACACAGCATCCAGGTTGCTGTTGATCTTGAAGTTGGCGTTGTTGAAGCGGCGGTCGTAGCTGATGTGCTCCTCGGTGTACTGGGCGATCTCAGCCATGTTCCGGACGGCGTCCACGGGGAACTTGCCGTTTGCGGTCTCGCCGGAGAGCATAACAGCGGAAGAGCCGTCGTATACGGCGTTGGCAACGTCAGAGATCTCGGCACGGGTGGGACGGGGATTCTGGATCATGGACTCCAGCATCTCGGTAGCGGTAATGACCTTCTTGCCCAGAAGACGGCACTTGGAGATCAGGAGCTTCTGCACGGCAGGAACTTCCACGAAGGGAATTTCCACACCCAGGTCACCACGGGCAACCATGATGCCGTTGGCAACTTCGCAGATTTCCTCGATGTGATCCACGCCGGAGCGGTTCTCAATCTTGGCAATGATGTCGATATCCTTGCCGCCGTTCTCGTCCAGGAACTTCCGCATGGCCACCACATCCTTCTTGGTGGACACGAAGGATGCAGCCACATAGTCTACATCGTTGGCAATGCCGAAGAGCAGGTCTTCCTTATCCTGCTTACTGAGGAACTCCTGTGCCATGACACGGTTGGGGAAGTTCATGCTCTTCTTGTCGGACAGAACGCCGCCATGGACAACACGGCAGTGGGCGTTGGTGCCCTCCAGACGCTCGACTTCAAAGACCACCAGGCCGTTATTGACCATGACGGTGTCACCAACCTTCAGGTCCTTGATGAGGCCCTTGTAGGTAACGGCAACCTTGGTCTGGTCGCCCACAATGTCGTCGGTGGTAAAGATGAACTCGTCGCCGTCGTTCAGGGTAATCTTTTTATTTTCAAAGGTCTTGATGCGGTACTCGGGGCCCTTGGTGTCCAGCATGATAGCAATGGGCATGTTCAGCTTTTCCCGAACCTTCTTGACCAGATTGATTTTATTGAGCTGCTCGGCATGATCGCCATGGGAGAAGTTCATACGGGCAACATTCATGCCCGCTAAGCACATTTGGGTCAAAGTTTCTTCGTTCTGAGAAGCAGGACCAATGGTGCAAATAATTTTTGTTTTACGCATATGACATTTCCTCCATAAAACCACGATTTCTATTTACATCATATCACAGAATTGACATTTTGCAAACCTGAGAAATTTGTGGAAAATTACTTGAAATCGAGCCTCATTTTTGTACAAAAAGGAGCCTCTTGCCTGGTTGGGAAGAGGCTCCTTTATCAACAATGTCATATTAACTCATAAATCGGGCCGGCAGGCTGGTAGCCCTGCGGCCGATAGGTTACGGAGGAAATGGGCTTACCCTCCAGACCATATTTAGCGTTATAGCCAAAAAGATTGATGTACCGTTCTAAATCTGCCCGCTCTTTTCCTATGGCAAGCATAACCTGCACCGTCGCCAGCACATCATCAATGGCCCGGTGGCTGTTTTGTACCTGTCCTTCCAGCCCATAGGCAGTGATGGCAGAGGCCAGCCGATGGGGATAAGGCCGGCGGTCCCGGTATACCGTCAGAAGGTCCAGCTTGTCCTTACCGCGCAGAATATGGACATTGCCGTATTTTGCTAAGGTATAGAAAAGGAAACACAGATCAAAATGCGCATTGTAGGCGATCAATAAGGTGTCAGGACCTCCCAGGATCTCCTCCAGGTCTCGGCACAGGGTCTGCCGGGCAATGCCTGTTTCCTGCAAAGCCTGATCGGTGATGCCTGTAAGCTCTACAATTTTAGGAGGGATGGTTCTGCCCTGCGGGAGTTGTACCAGAACATCATACTCCCGGGTACAACGGACGGTACCGTCCTGCTGCTCCAATACAGCGGCGGCAAACTCAATGATTTCATCATTTTTTGGATTTAATCCGGTGGTTTCTGTGTCAAATACCACAAGGCGGCGGTATTTTGTAAATAATTGTCCCAGTTCAGTCATAGGTACCTCCGGCAAGTTGGCTTGCCCGGACAAATTTACTTCTGGGCTCTTCCTGAAGATTCCAGCTTGCTGCCAATTCCCGGCACCATGTAATGAGGGCCTGAGAATCGCCCTGCTTCAGCTCCGCTTCCAGTTCCCAGAATGGAAGCTCCTTGGTGCCTCCCAGCAAAATGCCATGATCCAGGGCCAGTTCTACTTGTCCGCCGGGGATCTCGACCATACGGCAATGCCGCAGAAAGCGGGCTCCGCACAGAATCCGCAGCGGTTTCATGTCCAAAAGTGCTGCGGGAGCCCCTGCGTCTACCAGCTGAGGAAGGTCATTGGGAATCTGCCCTTCGGGAATTTCCCATTCCCCTCTGGACAGTCCTTTGTCGGGGGTTTTCAGGGTGAGAACTGCCGTGTCGTTTTCCAGCCGCATCCGTAAGGTCCAGTGCCTGGCTGACAGGGCGTTGTCAGGGGTATCATAATAATAGGTACGCATGGAGATTTCCTGCCAGTTGCCAGGATAAGCACGCCGCAGGCCTGCCAAGAGGTCAGCAAACTGCGCACCATCTTCCAGTCCGTATTTCAGTTCAATTTCTTGTGCCATTGATTGCTCCTTAGTGTGTACTTACTGCTTTGCTGTCATTGGATATTAAATGAGCGTATCTTTGTTTGCTTTGTGCCGGGGGAAGGAAAAAGTTTTCCTGTTTAAGTATCATACCACATTTGCGCTTTTGCAGCAAGTACAAACCGTTTTCCCTGGGGAGAGAATGAAAATTTTTGGTATAATTTATCCAAAATCGACTACAGTCTATCGTTTTGCTACTTTTTTACCAAATCTGACTTTGGTAGAATAACGGAACTTAATGTGGATGGTTGTGCGAATTGTTGTTTGTTTTGACGAATCAGGTGCCATTTTGCACAATTACCAGTTGTCTGCTTTCAGCAAGGAAGCGGAGCTTAAAATAGGAGGTATATTCCATGCAAACAGCAAGAACCCATCGAGTAATTGCCGCTGTGCTGGCTGTGATCCTGGTTTTGGGCGTTATGCCTGCAACTGCGTTCGCTGCCAAAGGGGATGACGGCACTGCTGAGATGAACGAGGCTTATGCAGCCCGTGAGTCTCTTATGCCCATCGGCCCGTCCTTTAATGTGGACACTCTTCTGGAGTGGACCCCTGAATCGGACCCCGATGCCATGTACAGCCGTGCCAGCATCAAGCTCAAGGATCGGATTGGTGGCTTTGTGGTGAATCCCATGGCCAATCCCGAGGCAAAGCTGATGCTCTGCTCCATGGCAAACACAAACCATGATAATACCAATGCACAGGGAAGTGACGATTTCTTTACCTATGCCTTTAACTACTGGCAGTATACGGATTCTTTTGTGTACTGGTCCGGTTCTCAGGAAGGCCTGGTGGTCTGCCCCACCGGCGAATTTACTGACGCTGCTCATACCAATGGTGTTCCTGTGGTGGCGACTCTGGGGTTCCCTTGGGGCAGTGGCAAAGGTTATGTAGAGCAGGTTCAGAAGTTTGTGCAGAAGGCCGAAGACGGCTCCTTCCCTGTGGCGGACAAGCTGATCCAGGTCATGGACTACTACGGCTTTGACGGCTACTTCTTCAATCAGGAGTCTTCCGGCTGCGGCCCCAACGAGGGTGAGCTCATTGACGAGATGATGCGCTATATGCACAAGAAGCGTCCCGACATGCTCATCAGCTGGTACGACTCCATGCTGCCTACTGGTAAAGTCAATTATCAGGATGCAGTCAATGACAGCAATAAACAGTTTATGACACCCTCTGCCGACGGGACACAGGCCATTGATGAGTTCTTTATGAACTACAACTGGGGTGAAAGTCACGTGGACACCACGATCAATACCATGAAATCCATTGGCAGAAGCCAGTTCGATGCCTTTGCAGGCTTCAATGTGCAGGCCAATGTCTATGGCGACCGTCTGAGAGACCACCTGCTGGTGGATGAAGATGGTGTTACCCGCCTGTCTCTGGCTTTGTACTATGCAAACCAGACCATGACGCTGGCGAAGGATGGAGAGAATTTCCACGAGACTGAGCAGGCCTACTATGTCAACGCCAAGGGAGACCCCAGAGATACCTCCGTGGATGTCGGCAATCCTTCCGTACAGACCTGGGCCGGTATGTCCCGCTTCTTTGCAGACAAGACCCCTGTGACTTCTGCTCCTTTTGTCACTGATTTTAACACCGGCCACGGCAAAAGCTTTTTTGTGGATGGTGTGAAGTCCAAGGATACACAGTGGAGCTATCAGTCCAATCAGGATGTTCTGCCCACCTGGACCTGGATCATTGACTCCCAGGGGGAGAAGCTGACTGGTGGTTATGATTTCAATGACGCCTGGAATGGCGGCAGCTCCATCAAGTTCTCCGGCAAACTGACTGCCAATCAGGCAAACGACATCATGCTCTACAGCACCAAGGTGCCTGTAGGAAAAGATATGAAGCTGGGCCTCACCTATAAGGGAGACCAGGGCAAAATGAAGCTGGTTGCCTACTATGGCGATGAAAATACCAACAGCTACGAGAATTGCGAGAAGGTCGTATATGACCTCACCGCCGGCAATGGCCAGTGGACGACCACCAGCGTGGACCTGTCCAAGGCTGCCGGAAAGACCCTGTATGCCATCGGCCTCAAAATCGAATCTGCTGAGAATGTGGACAATTACCAGGTGAACCTGGGCCGTCTGACTCTGACGGAAAAGAAGCGCCCCGAGCTCAATGGCCCTGCTGCCGTGATTTTGGACGAATTGATCTACACCGATGCATACACTGCGGAAGCCAGAATCTTCTGGAATGCGGTTACCGGTGCTTCTTCCTATGAGATCTATAAGGTTTCCGGGGATAAGAAGACCATCATCATGGAGACCCCCAATACTGCTTACTATATCCCTGCCCTGGTGCGCAATGAGGGCGAAACCAATGTGACCCTGGAGGTTGTGCCTGTAAACCGCAATGGTGTTCGGGGCAAGGGCACCACGCTGGAAATCCATTGGGCCTATGGGGACGGAGATACCGATAAGGTTGTCTATACCCAGTTTGACAATGTGTGCCGTGGCGCAACTGTAACAAAGTACAGCGATCAGGGCGAAGGCGCTGAGTGCGACAAGGCTCTGGACGGAACTTCCGGCAATGGCTCTAAGTGGTGGGCACCCGGTGCCGGAGACTGGTTCTCCATTGACCTGGGCGCAGAAAAGACCATTAAGCGCTGGCGTGTAGAACATGCGGAAGCCGGCGGTGAAAACAAGGATCTGAACACGGACACCTTTGCTCTGGAGTATAAAAATGCAGAGGGCAAGTGGGTAGAAGCCAAGAAGATTTCCGGCAATACCGATGCGGTTACCGATGTGCGTCTGGAAAAGCCCATCACTGCCCGTGAGTGGAAGCTCCGCATTGATAAAATCGGCCCCTCCTCCTGGAGTGCTGTCAATATTTATGAATGGCAGATGTTTGAGACCGATGAGTTCCCTATGACCCGTCCTACGGGTATGCAGTTTGCCACCGCAACCAACAGAGCCGGAGCAAAGGACAGCTTTACTCTAGATCATGTTTCTCCCGGACAGACAGTAAAGGTATATACCAAAAATGCCAAGGGTTATGAGATGCTTGCTGAGGCAAAAGCAACAGGGAAGACCGTGACCATTGACAATCTGGACTTCGGTACGGCGGAAGCTGGTGTGGTCTACTACACCACCACTTCTTTTGCTGCGGAAGAAAGCACCAAGCTGATGGCTTCTTTTGAGTCTGAGAAAGCCGAAAAGACTGCTGCTGCCAAGGATGTAACCTTTGAGAAGTACTCTCACGATGGTTCCAACAGCTCTTCCAACGGCAATCAGATCTACACCACCATGACCGTGAAGAACCTGAAGCCCGGCGATGTGG
>JARIBV010000117.1 GCA_029257335.1 Faecousia sp. | reverse complement strand
CCCCGCCTGCCACGGAAGCCACCAAGCCAACACAGAGTACCGGGGCATCTGCTGCAACACAGACAACTCAGGTCACTGCCGCAGCCGAATCCTCTGAGCCAAATGAATAATAAAGTCAAAGAGGTGCTCCAGCGCAAGCAGTATTGTGAGAACCTCTTGTATTACAAAAAGCGGGCAACCCAAAGCTGTTTTGGGTTGCCCGCTTTTGCTTACTCCAGCATTTTGAGGAATTCCTCTTCCGTCAAAACCGGAATTCCAAGTTCGTTGGCTTTTTTCAGCTTTGATCCGGCATTCTCCCCTGCCACAACAAAGCTGGTTTTTTTCGATACGGACCCGGAAGCTTTACCGCCGCAGAGTTCAATTTTCTCAGTTGCTTCTTCTCTGGTAAACAAAGAAAGGGCACCTGTCAATACAAAGGTTTTGCCAGCAAATCTGTCATCCTGTTTCTGTATCGTGGACAGGAAGTTCACCCCGGCATTTCTCAGCTTTTCGATTAAATGCTTAGACTGCGGCTGAGCAAACCAGTCCAGAATATTTTGGGCCGTAACAGCGCCCACATCAGGCACCTGTGTTAAGCTTTCCAAGTCCGCCGCCATGAGCGCATCCATAGAGCCATAGGCCGAAGCCAGCGTCTTTCCCGCCTTGGCTCCCACCTGGCGAATGCCCAGTCCGAAAATCAGCCGGCTCAAATCCTGAGATTTGCTGGCTTCGATGGCCTTCAGCAGTTTTTTAGCCGCAGTATCTCCGCTTTTCCAGAGTCCCTTTATCTCCTCCAGGGTGAGGGTGTAGATGTCAGCGGGAGAAGCAATATATCCCTTTTCAATGAGACTTTCAACGATAGAAGTGCCAAGGCCATCGATGTCCATTGCGTCCCGAGAGACAAAATGGGCGATGTTGCGGGAAAGCTGGGCAGGACACTCCACACCCGTGCAGCGCAGGAAAGCACCGTCCGGATCTCTGACCACTTCAGCGCCGCAAACAGGGCAAACCGTCGGTAAATGATAAGGCTCTGCCCCCTGCGGCCGCCGATCCAGTTCCACCTCCAAAATCTCCGGGATGATTTCTCCGGCTTTTCTGATCTTGACCGTGTCCCCAATCCGGATATCTTTCTCAGAAATAAAGTCCTGATTGTGAAGCGTCGCATTGGTCACGGTCGTACCTGCCAGCCGCACAGGACGGACAACTGCCTTTGGGGTCAAAACCCCGGTGCGGCCTACCTGAATCATGATATTCTCCACGACTGTATACTTTATTTCAGGCGGGTACTTATAGGCAGCGGCCCAGCGGGGGAATTTGGCGGTGCTGCCCAAATTCTGCCGCTGACTGAGATCCTCCAGTTTGATCACAGCACCGTCAATGTCAAAGGGAAACTTCCCCCTGCCCTCATTGATGGCCTCAATTCTTTGAGAAACGGAGGCGAACTCCCGGCAAGTCTTGTGTGGGATCACAGGGAACCGGAGAGATTCCAGATAATCCAGAACCTCACTGTGCGTCTGAAAGCGCACCCCTTCAGCCAGCTGAAGATTAAATACCAGAATATCCAGTTTTCTCTGGGCAGCAATCTTCGGGTCTAATTGCCGCAAAGACCCGGCTGCCGCATTTCTGGGATTGGCAAACAAGCTCAACCCCGCTTTTTCCCGTTCCTCGTTGATGGCTTCAAACACCTTTTTCGGCATGAAAACCTCGCCGCGGACAATGAGTCGATGAGGCGCACCGGGAATCTGCATAGGAATGGAACGGATGGTTTTCAGATTCTGTGTCACATCTTCTCCAATTCTGCCGTCTCCCCTGGTCGCACCACGGACAAATTGGCCGTCTATATACTCCAGTGCCACAGAAAGTCCGTCTACCTTCGGCTCTACGGAATAGGCTGCATCCCGGACGGACTCCCGAAGCTTCTGGTCAAACTCTTTCAGTTCCTCCATGGAAAAGACATCCTGCAGACTCTCCAGGGGAACCGGGTGCTCCACTTTTTCAAACTGACTCAGTGCCTCACCGCCGACTCTGCGTGTGGGTGAATTGGGAAAGGCATACTGTGGATACTGATTTTCCAGCTCTTCCAGTTCCCGCAGAAGTTTATCATATTCAAAGTCTGCCATGTGTGGATCGTCTAACACATAGTAGCGGTAATTCGCATCTTCCAGGATAGCGGTAAGCTCCTGGATTCTCGCTTTGGGTTCCATGGCGTGATCTCCTTTATGGTGTATGGTTGGAGCCTGTGGTAAGAAGCGTGTCCGGCACAGCTCCCACGATAATCGTCTCAGCTACCACTACCTGGCTCATCACTTGAAATGTCTCCGTTTTGCTGAGAACCAGAATGGTAACATCCACGCTGACCTCCATGGTCAGTTGCTGCAATGTCTGATTGATTCCTGCCTCTGAAAAGTGGCTGACAAATTGGGCTTCCGAATTGCTGATGGACATAACCCGGACCGGAATGGTCGGGCCTTTTCCTGATAAAACCTCCGGAATGAGGATGCTGCCAATGGGAATTCCAATGTCATGGGTATCCAGGGCCAATATATCATCATTGATAATGTTAAGAATATCCGTTTTCAGGCGATTGACCTCGCTCATATTGGTCTTCAGGGCGGTGATCTTCCCCTGAAGGTCCTTTTCAAAATAGATGATGCGGTCATACTGAATATTGTCCCGGGCAATTTGCTCCGCAATGGCATCGTTGATAAGGTCAGATGTCCGATTTTTCACTTGCGTGATTGCCAGGTCCCTGGCAATGGGAAGAAATTTTGAACGAAACAGCACAAATCCCAGTATCATCAATATCAGGCATGAAATGAGGTGCAGGCGAAACCGCCACTGCTTCCGTCGTCGCATAAACCATCCCTCCGGGATAACTTACGCTCAGAGCCACGGAATTATAACTTTTTCATATGGGCAGAAGCCGTCTTGGCCATGAGACGCTTGGTGCCGATTTCGTCAAAGGCGATTTCCAGAAGCGCATCTCCGCCCATCTTCATCACGGAAATCACCATACCCTTTCCAAATGCGGTATGCTCTACCATATCCCCCTGATTATAGTCTGTGGCAGTACTTTGGTTTACAGTTTTTGCCACGAAATCAGAATATTCTGCCTGCTTCATATGGGCCTTGCGTCTAAGCGTATCTGCGCTGACCTTTGGCTTGCTGCCATATGGAGCTGCGGATCTGCTTTGTTGATTTTCAGAACGGGGACCTCCACGCTTTTCTACGCAGGATTCGGGAATTTCCCGCAGGAATCTGGACGGGCTGCATGCATTGGTACGGCCATACAGCATACGCTGATGCGCATGAGAAATGGTCAAATGCTCCTTGGCTCTGGTAATGGCCACATAGCAAAGTCTGCGCTCCTCTTCCATCTCCTCCGGCTCTCCGATGGCCCGCATACCGGGAAACAGCCCATCTTCCAGACCTACCAAAAACACCTCCGGGAATTCCAGACCCTTTGCGCTGTGAATTGTCATCATAACAACCGCATCCGCAGAGGCATCATACTGTTCGATGTCCGTGTAGAGTGCAATCTCCTCCAGGAAGCCGGACAGGCTAGGGCTGTCAGCATTCTCCATATAGCTGAGGATGCTGGACTTCAATTCCTGCACATTTTCCAGCCGTGTCAGATTTTCCTCTGTAGGCTTGTCCGAAAGCATCTTGGCATAGCCGGTACGAACCAAAAGCTCGTCATAGAATTCATCCAGTGGCATTCCCGCAGCTAGCAGAGCCGCACAGCCTTCAATCAGATCCGTAAA
>JARIBV010000043.1 GCA_029257335.1 Faecousia sp. | reverse complement strand
GAAGTGCAAGATCATTAAGCGCAAGGGTCGCGTTATGGTAATTTGCGAGAACCCCAAACACAAGCAGAGACAAGGCTAATAGGAGGTGCTTGAAGAATATGGCACGTATTGCTGGTATTGACCTGCCCCGCGAGAAGCGGATTGAAATTGGTCTGACTTATATCTACGGCATTGGCCGCACTAGCGCTGCTAAGATCCTGGCCATGGCCGGCATCGATCCCGATGTCCGCGTTAAGGACCTGACCGAGGATCAGGAAGCTGCCCTGCGTGATGTTATCGATCACAACTACACCATCGAGGGTGACCTCCGTCGTGAAGTTGCTATGAACATCAAGCGGCTCAGCGAAATTGGCTGCTATCGTGGTCTGCGTCACCGTCGTGGCCTGCCTGTCCACGGCCAGCGGACCAAGACCAACGCCCGTACCCGCAAGGGTCCCAAGAAGACCATTGCAAATAAGAAGAAGTAAAGGAGGGATATGTAATGGCTAAGGTAAACGCTAAGAAGGTTGTCAAGCGCCGCAAGGAGCGCAAGAACGTTGAGAAGGGTGCCGCTCATATCCGCTCTTCTTTCAACAACACCATGGTCACCATCACCGACCTGAATGGTAATGCCCTGTCCTGGGCTTCCTCCGGCGGCATGGGCTTCCGTGGCTCCAAGAAATCCACCCCCTTCGCAGCTCAGACTGCTGCCGAGGTTGCCGCAAAGGCTGCCATGGAGCACGGCCTGAAGACTGTTGAGGTTTTCGTAAAGGGCCCCGGCCAGGGCCGTGAGGCTGCAATCCGCGCCCTCCAGTCCGCCGGTCTGGAAGTTGTTATGATCAAGGACGTGACTCCCATTCCTCACAATGGTTGCCGTCCCCCCAAGAGACGTCGTGTCTAATTCGCTATAGGAGGAAATTGAATTATGGCTAAGAACATGCAGCCCGTCCTGAAGCGTTGCAGAACTCTCGGCGTTTCTCCTGCCGCAATGGGTTACTCCAAGACTTCCAACAAGAACCCCGGCGGTCAGAGAAGAGCTAAGAAGTCTGAGTACGCCCTGCAGCTGACGGAAAAGCAGAAGGTCAAGTTTGTTTATGGCATCCTGGAGAAGCAGTTCCGTTCCTACTACGAGAAGGCTTCCCGTGCCGAAGGTAATACCGGTGCAGTGCTCCTGAGCATGCTGGAGCGCCGCCTGGACAATGTCGTGTACCGCCTGGGCTATGCTTCCACCCGTCGTGAGGCTCGCCAGCTGGTGTCCCACGGCCACTTCACCGTCAACGGTAAGCGGGTCGATGTACCCTCTTTCCAGGTGAAGATCGGTGACATCGTCGCCGTTTCCGAGGCCAGCATCACCAAGGCTCGCTTCAAGAAGATGAAGGAAGATGACGCCTTCGTTGCCGCTCCCAAGTGGCTGGATCGTGACAAGAACACCCTGCAGGGTAAGGTTGTCGCTATTCCTACCAAGGAAGACATTGACTTTGAGATCGCCGAGCACCTGATCGTCGAGTTGTACTCCAAGTAATGTTTTGCCCTCATTGATTGGTAAGCTGAATGTAGCGGGGCTTCGGCCCCGCAGGTGAAAAGGAGGGTATTTATTCATGGTAGAAATTGAAAAGCCGCGCATTGTGTGCATGGATTCTCCCGAAGATGCCTCTTATGGCAAGTACGTGGTGGAACCTCTTGAACGGGGCTACGGTACAACTCTGGGTAACTCCCTGAGAAGAATTTTGCTGTCCTCTCTGCCTGGCACGGCTGCGACCTCCATCAAGATCGCCGGCGTCCAGCATGAGTTTTCCACGATTCCCGGTGTCAAGGAAGATGTCACCGAGATCGTACTGAATGTGAAGAGAATCATTGCAAAGCTGCACTGCCAGGGTGTCAAGACTGTGTATATCGACGCAGTGGGCCCCTGTGAAGTGACCGCAGGTGATATCAAGGCCGACGGGGAAGTGGAGATCCTGAATCCGGATCTGCACATTGCAACCCTGGGCGCCGATGCCACATTCAACATGGAGATCACCATGAGCCATGGCCGCGGCTATGTCTCTGCTGACCGGAACAAGACACCGCAGACCGTCATTGGTGTCATCCCCGTCGATTCCATCTACACCCCTGTTTATAAGGTGAACTACACCGTAGAAAACACCCGTGTTGGCAACATGACCGACTACGATAAGCTGACCCTGGAGGTCTGGACCGACTCTACGATTTCCGCTCGGGACGCCGTTTCCCTGGGCGCAAAGATTCTGTCTGACCATCTGAGCCTGTTTACGAACCTGTCTGAGAGTGTAGCCAGCGCCTCCACCGTTGTGGAGAAGGAAGAGAAGGGCACCAATAAGGTTCTTGCAATGACCATCGACGAGCTGGATCTGTCTGTTCGGAGCTTCAACTGCCTGAAGAGAGCCAACATCAACACCGTTGAGGACCTGATTTCCAAGACCGGTGAGGATATGATGAAGGTTCGGAACATGGGCAAGAAGTCCCTGGACGAAGTGCAGAAGAAGCTGGAGATGATGGGTCTTTCCCTGGCCAGTGAAGAATCCGGCAACAATAACTAATTACCTTGTTAACGTAAGGAGGATACGCGAATGTTCGGTACTCGTAAGCTCGGCAGAAACAGTGCACAGAGAAAAGCACTGCTGCGTCAGCTGACCACCGATCTGCTGGCCAACGGCAAGATCGAGACCACTTTCTATAAGGCTAAGGAAGTGCAGCCTGTGGTGGAGAAGATGATCACCCTGGGCAAGAAGGGCAACCTGGCTGCTTACCGCCGCGCAATGGGCTACATCACCAACGAGGATGTTGTCCAGAAGCTGTTTAAGGAAGTTGCTCCCAAGTATGCTGACCGCAACGGTGGCTACACCAGAGTGACTCGCCTGGGCGCTCGCCGCGGTGACGCCGCTGAGATGGCTGTCATTGAGCTGGTATAATTGACGCATTGTCGTTTCTGTCCCCTCCCGGTTTTCCGGGAGGGGATTTTTCCGTTTCCTGTCAGAGGCCCAGGGAAGGTCCGGCAGACCGGGTTTTTTCCTTTGCTCTTGACGAAAAGCAGAAGGCAGAGTATGATAAATAGCACACCTTTCTCCGAAGGGAGGCAACAAAATGTCCAGCTATGTCACAAGGAAGACGCCGGGCAATACCGCCTGGTTCACCCATGACCGATTTGGAATGTTCATCCACTGGGGACTGTATGCCATGCCTGCACGGCACGAGTGGGTCAAGTCCAACGAGTGTATGACGGAGGCTCAGTATGCGCGCTATTTCAAGTACTTTGACCCGGATCTCTATGAGCCCCGAACATGGGCGGCCATGGCCAGGGCGGCGGGGATGAAGTACGCCGTGATGACGGCCAAGCACCACGACGGCTTTTGCATGTTTGACTCTGCCTATACCGATTACAAATGCACCAACACCCCCGCCCGCAGGGACCTGCTCCGGGAGTATGTGGAGGCGTTTCGGGCAGAGGGCCTGAAGGTGGGATTTTATTACTCCCTTCTGGACTGGCACCACCCGGATTTTACCATCGATATGTTCCACCCCCGGCGTAAGGACCCCCAGGCCTGCATGCGCAACGAGGGCCGTGACATGAAGCGCTACAGCGCCTATATGAGAGATCAGGTCCGGGAGCTTCTGACCAACTATGGAACGATCGATATTTTGTGGTTTGACTTTTCCTATTCCGAAAACCGGTCCGGGGAACCATGGATGAAGGGAAAAGGAAAACAGGACTGGGAGTCGGAACGGCTCATCGCTCTGGCCCGGGAGCTTCAGCCGGAGATCATTATAGATAACCGTGCGGAAATCGACCAGGACCTGTGGACGCCGGAGCAGTACCAGCCGAAGAGCTGGGTGAAGCATCCGGACACGGGGGAGCTGGTGACCTGGGAGGCCTGCCAGACATTTTCCGGCTCCTGGGGCTATTATCGGGATGAAATGAGCTGGAAGTCCCCGGAAATGCTGATCCGGATGCTGATCGAGACCGTGAGCCTGGGCGGAAACCTTCTGATGAATGTGGGGCCCACGGCCCGGGGCTGCTTCGACCGGCGGGCCTGCGAGGCGCTGGAGGTCTACGGGCAGTGGATGGCGTACAACAGCCGCTCTATCTACGGCTGCACCATGGCGGAGCCGGAGTTCAAGGCCCCGGCGGACTGCCGCTTTACCCAGAGCCAGGACGGAAAACGCCTGTATGTCCATCTGTTTTCCTACCCCTATGGCTATCTGGAGCTGCCCGGTCTGGCCGGAAAGGTGGATTATGCCCAGTTTTTGGAGGACGGCAGCGAGCTGACCTTCACGGAGGGCAGGGTGGAGCATTTCTCCCTGGGTGCCACCCGGCAGAAGGACCTTCTGGTCATCAGCCTGCCTGCGGTAAAGCCCCGGAGTCTGGTGCCGGTGATTGAACTGTTTTTGAAATAAAAGGCCCCGATGGGGCGGAATAGAAGGAAGATTATGAACGAGAAAGAAATTGGCGAGCTGCGGCGTCGGCTCAAACCTGAAAAAACCAGTATCACCCGGGTCCGGGGATGCTATGTGAACGAAAAGAAAGAGATCCTGTCTGAGTTTGACCAGTCTCTGGGAGTCCTGTCAGAGGACGAGGGGGAAAGGATCCTGGCGCTGCTGCGCAGGACCATGTCCGGCACCCAGGGAAAGAATCTGGTGGACATCTCCTTCGCTACGGAGCAGGTGGCCAGCGGCCAGGAGCACAAGCTTCTCATGGCCCTGCGGGACGGAGGCACGGAGAACGAGGAGCTGCTCCATGAGCTGTATGACAAAATCATCGGCTCTCTGGACATTGAGGGCAGCTATCTGATCCTTTTGGCGGCGGATGCATACGATGTGCCCTTCAAGGGAAAGGACGATATGGCCTTCTCAGAGGGCTCTGAGACGGTGTTCCGGTACATCCTGTGTTCCATCTGCCCGGTGAAGCTGACCAAAACGGCCCTGACCTACCATGTAAATGCAGGGGAGTTTCACAGCCGTGCCACGGACTGGGTGGTCGGCTCTCCCGAGGTGGGCTTCCTGTTCCCGGCCTTTGACGGGCGGGCAACCAACCTCTACGGGGCGCTGTACTACTGCCGCAATATTTCCTTGAGCCAGGATGCCTTCATTGACGCCGTATTCAAGACTCCGGCCCCCATGCCTGCGGGGGAGCAGAAGGTGAATTTTGAAAGCATTCTGGGCTTGTCTCTGGGGGAAGAGGCGTCCATGGAGACGGTGCAGGCCGTACGGGGGCAGCTTGTGAACATGATCCAGGAGCACAAGGAAAGCAAGGAGCCGGAGCCTCTTACGGTGACCAAAAGCACCGTCAAGGGCGTGCTGGCCAGCTGCGGCGTCTCCGAGGAGAAGGTGGAGACCTTCGGCCAGGAGTATGACCAGGCCTTTGGGCAGGACATGGATTTAAGCCCCAGAAATGTGGTGGACCCCAAGCAGCTGGAGGTCAAGACCCCCGATGTGACCATCAAGGTGAACCCGGAGCGGTGGGACCTGATGGAAACAAGAGTGCTGGGAGGGGCCAAGTACATCCTCATCCGGGCGGAAGAAGGGGTCGAGCTCAACGGCGTCCCCATTCAGATCGAAGAATGAAAGCCGGGGCTGTCTCCAGATCGAGACAGCCCCTGCGTTTGCTTAAAAATGCCATTGAGAAACGGATTCGGCAGTGATATACTGAATCCATCACCGGCGGCCATGCCCGGGGGATGCTTTCCCCGGGGGCACGGTCACGGAATCAAAATACTTCCCGGGGCACGGCCCCGCTGAAAGGAAAAAGACGATGAATGAACTTGCTACATCCCGGCCGGGAGGCCTGACGCAACGGGGCCTGCGGCTGTGGGGATTTTTGTTCCTTCTGGCAGGTCTGGTGGGAAAGCGCATACTGCCGGAGGTGGCCTGGCAGATTCAGGGCCTTTCCCCGGGGCAGCTGGTGGAGTGGATCAAAACCGGCCAGCAGAGCAAGGCACTGGCGGTGCTGTCTCTGAGCTTACAGGCGCTGGAATCCTGCGCCGCTCCCATTTTCGCATTTTTGCTGGTGGAGGGCTTTCGCTATACCACAGACCCCGGCCGCTATCTCCTCCGGGTCTTTGGCCTGGCGGTGGTGACCGAAATCCCCTATAACCTGTGTACCGGCGGCACTGTTTGGGACCAGGGGTCCAGAAATCCTGTTTTTGCCATGGCAATCTGTCTGGTGCTGCTGTATTTTTACAAAACGCAGGAGGACAGAGGGGCGTTTGGCATTGTGTTTCAGGTGATGATCTCCATCATGGCGGCTCTGGCCGTCACCAGTCTGGGGGTGCCGGAGGGGCTGCCCCTTGTGGCACTGGTGCTGATTTTGTGGGTCCTGCGGTGGAAGGAAAAACGGATCCCGGTGGGGGCGGTGGCCTCTGTGTTCTGCGCCACCTTAAATCCTCTTTACATCATGGCCCCTCTGGGCTTTTTGTTCCTTCACTTTTACAATGAGGAAGAGGACTGCGGCTGTAGATGGGGGAAGTATCTGACCTATCCTGCGCTGCTTTTGGCGGTGTGGGGCGTCTTCCTGCTTGCAGGCTGATGGGCCTTGAGAGCCTGCCTAAAACAGTTGAATTAAAAAGCATGGGCCGTTTCGTGATCCGAAACGGCCCATGCTTTTTTAGGTGTGCAGCTCTGCTTTGATCTTGGTGGTGGAGATTTCCGGGGTCCGGGGCAAATAGACCACTTCACACTGGTCTTTGAGAAAGTCGAACTTGCCTTCCCAGTCATCGCCCATGACAAAAACATCGATGTTGTATTTTTCTACATCGGTTTTCTTCTGATCCCAGTTCTCTTCGGGAATGACCAGATCTACATAGCGGATGGCCTCCAGCATGGCCTTGCGCTCTTCATAGGAGAAATAGCTTTTCTTCTGCTTCTGATTCCAGTTAAATTCATCGGTGGACAGGGCCACCACCAGATAGTCGCCCTGGGCCTTGGCCCGGCGCAGGAGGTTGATGTGACCATAGTGCAGGAGGTCAAAGGTGCCGTAGGTAATTACTCGTTTCAAAATATTCAATCCTTTCCGTTGATGCGATCCTCGATCCACCGGGCGCAGCGCTTGGAGGCGTTTCCGTCCTCGTAGAAGGACTGGGTGGAACGGAAATGGTCCCATTGGGTGAGATAGGTCTCTTCGTCAAAATGCAGGATCTTTTCTTCCAGCTCCCCGTTGGTGGTGGCCAGAGGGAAGGGCAGCTGATCCAGAGGGAAATAGAAGTTGCGGTCCTTGCGGTAGCAGTCCAGATCCAGGGCAAACTGGATGCAGGGCCGACGGCTCAGGGCATAGTCAAACATGGAAGAGGAATAGTCGGTGATGAGCAGATCTGCACAAATCAGTAGCTCCTGCATATCCGGGTAAGAGGTAGCATCCAGGATCCGGTCCCGGTCATAGAGGAACAGACCGGCGGACTGACCGGCTACATTGGGGTGAAGCCGCACAAGACCGGTCCAAAGGCCGCCGAATCGCTTCTCACAGGCTTTCAGTGCCTGCTCCATCTGGATGCGGTAGGCATCGGTGGAGTGGTCTGCACGGAAGGTAGGGGCGTAGAGCAGAAGCTTTCGGTCCGCATCCAGTCCAAAGTGGTGAAGGACCTTCTCCCGTACCTGGGGCTGGGCGGTGAAAAATACATCGTTGCGGGGAGAGCCGTACTGCCCGATGGCACCGTCGTACCAGTAGGCCCGGCGAAGGACCGTGGTGGAGTGGGCACTGTTGGAGAGCAGAAGGTCCGTGTGCCGGGAATCCTTGACGGCGCCCTTTTCAAAGTCGGGGGCCAGAGAATCCAGGGCATCCTTTTCGATCCGCTTGAGGGGAAATCCGTGCCAGGTTTGCAGATAATACTGATTCTTCTTTTTGAACCGGTCGTACTTTCGGCAGTTGTCCACCCAGACTCTGGCAGTGGCCAGGGTCCAGATCCGCTTGGGAGAGTCATAGGGGCAGGGGCGGATCCCCCGGGGCAGGGACTTGGCATCTTCTTCGTTTTTCAGAAGCCACACCAGCTCTGCGTGGGTGCCCATATCCAGCATGGCTTGGGCGATGGCCTTGGGATTGTCGGAATATCCCCGGCCGTAGTAGCTGCAAAAGACCACCCGGTTCTTTTTCACCGGCAGTGCCAGACTGAGGCACCAGCAGGCGGCGGTGGTTAGCTTTTTCATAAGGTCCATGGCTTAGGCCTCCTGACGGCTCATAATATGGCGATTTTTCACAATGATGACAATGCGATAAATGAGGATCACGGTCTCCGTAAGAGAGACGGTGAGGCCCAGGCTGACCATGTTGAGGCTCTGGGTCACAAAAAGCAGGGACAGCACGCACACATGGAACACAGAACCCACGATCACAGACAGATTTGCGTGCTTGGAAAGGCCCATGGCGGTCATGGTGGGGAATCCCAGCACATAGCTGGGCAGGATCACCACGCCGATGGGAAGCATGGCCCGCAGCACCTGGCCGGTGGGGCCGAAGTCGGGACCAAAGAAGATGAGACACAGATCCTCGGCCCAGATGAAAGCCACAGTGCACACCGCAATGCAGATAGGCTCAAAGATCAGCAGGATCTTTTTCACCAGCTTGAAGTCCCGGTGCAGCGCCATGTAGGGATAGAGGCTGTCGGAAATGGGGGACAGGCCGTTCTTTCCGGCGGTAATCAAGGTGTTGGCAGAGGTATAGTAGCTGGTCTGCACGCCGCTGCCGGAGATGATGTCCAGAATCACGGTATTGAGGGCAGTATAGGCGGTAGTGGCCATTCTGGAATAGAAGAAGGTGGAAGAGCGGCGCAGGGTGGAGGTAATGTCACGCTTTTGCACCCGGCAGAAGCGGATATTCAGCCGCTTGGACAGGTGGAGATAGGCAAAGATCAGGGCCACACCGTTTCCGATGATGTTGAGGATGGGGATGATGCAGATATCCTCCGGCTTTTTGAGGAAGAAGAAAATGGAGCAGGTGAAAAATACCCGGATGGCCACGGTGCGCATGGTAATGGCGCTCATTTTTTCCAGACCCCGATAGAGGTAATCGGGCATCATGGAGGTGAGGAAGGTGGCCCCGAAAGTGAGATACAGCAGAGTTTTTTTCTGCTCCCAGGCGGGGATCATGTTGCACAGACATACCAGCACAATGGCGGAAATACCGGCAAGCATCAGTTTTGCCAGGGTCACGGAGGTAAACACCGTACACAGGGCCTTCCGGTCCGAGCGGGACCGGGAGACCTCCTCCGTGGCGGAAAGCAGAAAGCCGAAATCAATAATCAGCTGGAAATAGACCATAATGGCGGCGGATGCCCCAAGATAGCCGAAGATCTCGTCTCCCAGCACACGGGTCTCGTAGGGGGTCACCATAAGACCCAGGAAATAGGTAGAGAACTGAAGGATATAGAGCATGGCGGTGTTTTTCAGCAAAGCGCCCTTGCTCTCTGTCAAATTGGGTTTACGCAGTTTCAATCTGTTGCCTCTTTTCTATGAATCAGTTGCCCTTGATGCGGAACAACAGACGCAGTGTGTGATAGTGTTTCTTTTCCAGGAGCCGAAAGACCAGCTTGCGCAGGGCGGGGAGCTGGCCCAGATAGGGGTTGGCCTGGTAGCCGGGGAAATGGGACTTGAGATAGGAGGAAAACTCCTCTAGCAGGGGGTGGCAGGGGTCCGCCGTGGCCACCCGCACGGAGGCGGCCAGATAGAGGTGGTCGATGCACAGTCGGCACAGAATGTCCTCATAGGACGCAAACAGGCCGTTTTCTTCGTACCAGCCCAGCACATCGTCAAAGGCCTGAATGATTTCCCGGTTCCTGTCCACATTGGGCGAATGCATAATGGAGCCGGGCCGCTGCAAATAGTGGTACAGGTGATCGGGGATGGTCACGATGGACCGGGCCACACAGAAGAGCTTGGTGGTGGTGCGCAGGTCCTCATACCACACCCGGCTGGGGTAGCGGATATGAAACTCCAGAAACAGACTTCTGCGCCACACCCGGCAGCAGGCGCTGGGGATGGACAGCAAAAATTCCGGCCGGTCCTGAAGGCGGAAGGGGACATCGCTGCAAAAGCAGCTGGCCTCCATGGGGGTGAGGTGACCTGCACCGTCATCGGAGAAGAAGTTGAAGGCCACAATATCGGCCTTAGTCTGCCGGATGGTGCGCTTCAGCACGGACAGGGTTTCCGGCGCCACGGTGTCGTCACTGTCGGGAAAAAAGACATATTCTCCGCAGGCGGCTTCCAGGCCGGTGTTGCGGGCGCCTCCCAGGCCCTTGTTTTCCTGATGGATGACCCGGATCAGGGAGCTGTGCCGGTGGGCAAGACGGTCGCACAGGCCGGGGCTGACCCCGTCGGTGGAGCCGTCGTCAATGAGCAGGATCTCGCAGTCGGAGCAGTCGCAGGCCAGAATGGAATTGAGACAGGATTCCAGATATTCTTTGGTATTATAAACAGGGATGACAATGCTTAATAACATGAGCGACCTCCCGGACCGTTAGGTTTCTGGATAGTCCTTGATTTTTACCAGATAGTAGATACCGGCAAAAATAGCGGACAGGAATACAGAGGCGTTGGGGCGGCGCAGGACACCGGCGGTATTATACACATGGGCCAGACAGACCAGCAGAGCAATGCCATAGGAGGCGGCCTCCATGGTGTAATACTTTTTCGGATTTTTCACCAGGGCCCAAATGACCAGATAGAGGAAATAGCCCATGAACAGCAGCATGGCACCCAGGCCCACGCCTCCGAAGAGGAAGTAGATGCCGTGGAAGTCGTTTTCCACATCATAGATGTTTTCTCCCGCCGTAAACCGGGCCAGATTCAGGCCGAAGAAGTTGGCGCTGACAGGGGAGTCGTTCATCAGCATCCGGGCAAACATGATTTTTTTCGGGCGAACATCGCAGAAGTCATAGATATTGATGGAATAGTCGTACATCTCCAGGGTTTTTTCAATACCGAAGATATCCACAAAGTCCGACACATAATGTTCATACACGGGAGTCAGCTGCTTGATGAGCTTCTGACGGTCTGCCTCGGTGAACTCGGTGTGCTTGTCCGAGTGCTTGCTGTCTTTTTTGTGTTCCTTTTCCAGATTCTGCTTGATCTCCTCCAGATCTCCGTCCAGACGGGTGTTCACATCGTTTTGCCGGTTGCTCTGGATGTTGTTGTTCACCTGCATGTGGACATACATGGGAGACAGGGGAAGAATGGCGGTAAAGCCAATGGCCAGGGCGAAGAGGAAAACGCTGATTTTCCAATCCTTCCGCCGGACCATGAGGATGGACACCGCCAGACCGATGCACAAAGCATAGATGCCCAGATAGGCCAGACGGGTGCCGAAGAAGTACAGCGCACCGCAGCCTGCAACGGTGGTGAGGCAGAAGACGGGAAGGCTCCGCTCCTTGCGGGTCAGGATCCAGGCCAGGGAAATGGGAATCAGCACGCTGAGGTTGGAGCTTTGGGAATTGGTATTGTTGAACCAGCCCAGAATGCCCAGGCCGTCGCTGTAGGTGTGGGGGTCGGTGCCGGTGACCACGCTGACGGCCTCCACCGCAAGGGTCAGGATCAAAGCGATGAACAGACCGAACTGCATCCCCTCAAAGCTCTTGGGATTGGCCCGCAGGAAGGAAATGAGGCACAGGACGGTAATGGGCATCTGCACCACACGGATATAGTTGGTAAGATCGGCAAAGGGCTGCTGATATCCTCCGGGCACCTGGGTGCAGGCCCAGATATGCCCAAGGGCTACAAAGACCACCACACCGGCTGCGGTGTAATAGATCCATTTCCGGTCAGAAAGGAAGAAGCCCAGCAAAATGGTGAGGCCCAGGATCCCAAAGCGCATGACCAGGGTGGGCAGGGAGGAAATGCCCCATTCCTGAAACCAGAAGGAAATGATATCCATAAGGGGCTGACAGATGAACAAAGCGGCGATCAATGCGGGGATATGGTTTTTTAAGGTGGTTTTTAGTTTCATATATCTCTTACAATCCTTTCTGATTCTATCACCTGAAGGGTACATACCGGCAGGATCCCAAAAGGGAAACGCCTCTAGGTCTCGGCCCGGTCAGGCCGGGACAGCCAGAAAATGGCGGCCAAAATGACGGACAGATAAATGGAGGCATTGGGCCGCCGCAGTACGCCGGCAGTTGCCCACACATGGGTCATGGAGGTCAGAAATCCAATGCCAAAGGATGCGGCCTGTAATGTAAAATAGCGTTTCCAGTCCCGGATCAGGACCCGCAGGATCCGGATGGGGAACCAGGCCAGAAACAGCACCATAAGCAAAAGACCCAGACCGCCGCACTGGAAGAAAATGCCGTGCAGGTCATTTTCCACATCATAGATATAGCCCTCCCAGGTCAGGTCCCCAAGCTCCAGACCGAACAGGAGACTGCTGACGGGGCGGTCCTGCATCAAAAGCTTGCAGTAGCTGATGCGCAGCTTTCGGATGTTGGAAAGATCGGAAACTTTTGAGGAATATCCGTAAAGCTCTGCCACCCGTTCCAGGCCGAACCGGTGCACCAGCCCCCCCAGATAGGATTCATAGGCCAGCTCCAGAGGACCCAGCTTGGGATCTTCCCGGAAGGGGGTGCCCATGGGCCGCAGCTGACCCGGCTCCGGGTCCACGGCGGCAGAGGCCGTCAGGTCCTGCCTGTGCCGCAGGAAATTCTGGGTGGCAATTAGGCTGTTGATATGATTTTGTTTTTTCACCGCATTTGCCGCCACGGTTTTCTGGTTGCGGTACATGGGAGACAGGGGAAAGGCCCCTAGAAACAGCACCGTCACCAGCAGCAGAGCGCCCATGGCTTTTTTCTGCCTCCGGTCAATGAGCAGCAGGGAGATCACCAGCCCCAGGCCCGCAGCGAAAAGGCCCAGATAGGCCAGCCTTGTGCCCAGACCGTACAGAAGCCCCAGATTGACCGCCATGACCAGCGTCAGGATCACAGGCCGGTTTTCCAGCTTTTCTATGGCCCAGGCCATGGCCACGGGGGCGGCGGCAGATAAGATTGCACTCTGACTATTGGCAAAGTAGAACCAACCCAGCAGACCTTCCCGGCTGTTGCGATAGGTGAAGGGGTTGGTGTTTGTCACAAGACTCAGGAGTTCCACCAGAGCAATGATGAGAATGTTCCAGAAGAGGCCTTTGCGCAGGGCCGGCAGAACCTCCGGGTCCGCACGTAGAAAGCTGATAAAACAGACCGTGCATATGGGCATCTGATAGATGCGCAGCAGATTGGCAAGGTCTCCCATCATAGCGCCGTAGCCCGGCCCCAGCTGGGCCCAGATATGCCCCGCAGTCAGCACGGCCAGAATACCGGCGCCGATCCAGTAAACCCTGCGGCGGCGGCTTACACGGTAGCCGGCCGCTGCCATGAGGGCCAGCATGGCAAAGCGAAGGACCAGGGTAATGGCGTTGCTGATTTGCAGCTCCTCCACCCAGTAAGACAGCACATCCATGAGGGGCTGGGAAATGCACAGGATAAACACAAATGTGGGAAGCTTGCCGAACCGAGACCAAGGCGAGACCCGCTGAGAAGTCATAGAAAAACCTCCAAGAATTGCTCCCGTATATGGCAGGAACGAACTAAACAGTATTCATAAAATTTTATCACATCTGCCGGGAAGTGTCAATAAATCCCGGAAATTCTGTGGTTTGTTTCAATTTCGTTTACAATTCACGGATAAAATTTTACAAGATCGATTGCACCTTATCCAAAGGAGAAAACAGCCCCCTCCGGCGCATCGGGGCAAAAGACCCCCTCCCGGGTCTCTGGGGCAGACGGAACGCAGCACAGAAAAAAGGGCTGTCCCTTTGCAAAGACAGCCCTGATGATTCTATTGACGCAGCAAAGCCATGGCCTGTGCCTCTCTGGTCTGAAGCTGGACAAGGGAGATGCCCAGCTCCACGGCGGCTTCCGCCTGAGACTTGGGCTTCTGGCCGTCCAGACCGAAGCGCAGCTGCAAAAGCTTCTGATCCATAGGCTCCAGCCGGGACAAAAGCTCCTCGACCTGTGCCCGCAGCTGGAAATAGGCGGAGTCCTCCACGGACTCCGGTTCCTTCTCCGGTTCCTGGGGGGCCTGACTCCGGGCCACATTGGCGGCGTCGGAGACCATTTTTCCGATCTGCTGCACATCCTCCACGGATTTTCCCAGCTCCAGCGCCAGCTCCTCCGGGCCGGGATTTCGTCCCAGACGCTCCAAAAGCCGTCGGTCTGCCTTCTGATAGGCCCGCACCGAGGCCAAAAGCCGCTGGGCTTCCCCCGAAACCAGATAATGCAGGGCCACCGCTCTGGCCATGGCCTGCCGGATGTGCCAGACTGCGCAGGAAAGCAAGGGCGCTTCCAGATTGGGGGCGGCACTCATCAGCCCCATGGCACCTTCCTGCATGAGGTCCAGCAGAAGCACGCCCTGGCCTGCATAGTTGGGGGCCTCCTTGGCCACCAGCCAGAGAAGTCCCTCCGTCAGACCGTTGAGATCCCCCCGGCCAAGCAGCTGCCGGGCCTCCTCTTCGGAAATGCGGCGCAGACGGTTCAAGTCGTTGCAGTACATCTTGAGCGGGTCGTCGGATTTGAGGCCCTCGGGGATGGCACCGGCCCGCACCAGAGCCGCCTCCTGCATCAGCCGCTGACCAAGCTGGCCGATGGTATACTGGGGCAGATGGGAAACATCCAGCCCCACGCCCCGCAGTTCCAGGGCCAGGGCGGCCTGCATGGCCTCTTCTTCGTCGGCACTGCCCAGAATGGCAAAAAATCGTTCCACGGGAATTTCGGTTCCGGGGGCCATCAGGTCGATGGCCTTGCGCCAGCCCGGCTCTTCCAGTTCTAATTCTAAATCCAATGTCATGGCGGTTCCTCCCTAAATTATTCCTCTCGAAAATCTTCCAGCCCCAGCTCGGCCCCCATGTGCTTGAGCTTGTCAAAGGCCTGCCGCTCCACCTGCCGGACCCGTTCTTTGGAGATGCCCAGCTGCCCGGAGATCTCTTCCAGAGAGTGACAGATGCCGTCGTCCATGCCGAAGTGCAGGCGCAGAATGGTCTGCTGCCGCTGGGTCAGCCGGGAAAGCAGATGATCCATGGTTTCCAACAGCTGGGCCTGGACCAAGGCCTCCTGGGGGTCTTTCACCCGGTCGTCGGCAAGCAGCTGCCCCATGGTGCTGTCGCCTTCCTCCCCGGCCGGGGCATCCAGAGAACAGGTCTCCGGGATGAGCTGCAAAAGCTTCTCCACCTTGTCTGCGGGGATGCCGGTGGCGGCGGACAGGGCCTGCAGATCCGGCTCCTGCCCGGTGTTTTGCACCAGGGCGGCCCTGGCGCCCATCAGCTTTCGCATCCGTTCGGCAGTGTGGATGGGTACCCGGATGAGACCTGCGTGGTTCATCAGGCACCGGGTAATGCCCTGGCGGATCCATTTGGTGGCATAGGTGGAAAAGCGGTATTCCAGACGATAGTCAAATTTCCTTGCGGCCACGATCAGGCCGATATTGCCCTCCTGGATCAGGTCCATGAGGGGAACGCCCCGGCCCCCGTATTCTTTTGCAATGGAGATCACAAGACGCAGGTTGCTGTTGACCAGGGCACGCTGCGCCTCCGGGTCCCCTTGGGCGCACCGGATGGCAAGCAGCCGTTCCTCCTCCGGCGTGAGCATGGGAATGAGGCGGACCTGACGGAGATATTCTCCAAGCCCGTCTTCTAAAACTGCGGTCGAATCGGTCAATGCTGCCATAGAGTCCCTCGTTTCCTTCCCTTTATAATATATAGTATGGATTCAGTCGTGATACCCCTTTTTGTCCCGCATGGCATCACGCAGGGCCATGAGGTCATCGGGCCGGGTGGTCTGAGACAGGCTGTACTGCCGGTGGATCACCGCCATATAGTCCCGCAGGGCCTCTTCCTTCACGGGCCCTTCCTGCTTTTGTGCCACTCCCGCCAGATGGGAGCTTTCCTCTGGGGTGAAGCCCTCCAGGGAGGCAAGGCTCACCTGATAGCCCGCTTTGTGCTGCTCTGTCAGCATCCGGAAGCATCTGCCCAGAAGCTCACAGGAAAATTCGCCGGGGTCCACATCCACCAGATCCAGAAACGCAGGCTCCCGAAGCACCAGCCCCAGAAGGCCCTCCTCCGCCATGGCAGAACGGAGATTGTCATAGCGGATGGTGCGGCTCTTCGGCCGCAGCTGCTGGGCAGGGGCCAGATCGATCTTTTCCTGCTTTTTCTGCTCCCGGCGCACACGGCGCTTGAAGGCCTTTGAAATTTCCAGCTTCAGGGCCTCGTAGGTAACGCCGGCGGCCTCTGCGGCCCGGGTCCCGTAGACCTCACGCTCCACGGCGTTTCCCACGGTGGCCAGAAGCTCGGCCGCTGCCTTGAGAAACTCCACCTTCTGGTCGGGCAGGGACAGGTCAAACTTCCGTGCCAGGGCCTGAAGCTGATATTCCAGCTGATTTTCCGCATCCTCCAGCAGGATTTTGAAACGGTCCGGGCCGAATTTTTTCAGGAATTCGTCGGGGTCCTTGGCGTTGGGGATTCGCAGCACCCGCATCTGAAGCCCGGCTTTCTCCAACATGGGCATGGCCCGGCGGGTGGCATTCTGGCCCGCCTCGTCCCCGTCATAGATGAGGACCACCTGTGAGGTGTATTTGGAAAGCAGGGTCACCTGCTCTTCGGTGAGGGCGGTGCCAAGGGAGGCCACGGCGCAGTCGAATCCGTATTGATGCAGGGCCACGGCGTCCATATAGCCCTCCACCAGAATCAGCTGGGGGGCCTTGGTTTTTTTCGCCAGATTCATGGCGAAGAGATTTTTTCGTTTGTTAAAGATCAAAGTTTCCGGGGAATTCAGATATTTAGGCGTGGAATCGTCCATGACACGGCCGCCGAAGCCGATGACATGGCCCCGGACATCGATGATGGGGAACATAAGCCGGTTGCGGAACCGGTCATAAACCGTACCTTTGGTCTGGTGGCGCAGGGCCAGACCGGCATCCAGCAGCTCCTGCTCCGTGTAGCCCTTTTTCTTCATGGCATCCAGAAGCCCCGTCCAGCTGTTGGGGGCGAAGCCCATGCCGAAGTTGGTAAGGGTGGTTCTGCTGATGCCCCGCTTTTGAGCGTACTGAAGCCCCTCCGCTCCCGCAGGGGCGTACAGCTGGGTATGGAAAAACCGGGCGGCCTCCCTGCACAGGGCCCAGAGCCGTTCCTGCTGACGGTAGCGGCTTTGGTACTGGGCATCCTCCGGCACCTCCAGCCCCGCCCGCTTTGCCAGAAACCGGACTGCGTCGGGATAGCTGAGGCTTTCGATCTCCATAATAAAATTGACAACACCGCCGCCCTTGTGGCAGCCGAAGCAATAAAAAATACCCTTGTCCGGTGCCACGGAAAAGGAGGCAGTCTTTTCTCCGTGGAAGGGACAAAGACCGAAGAGGTTGCTGCCTCGGCGTGTCATGGTGACATATTGGCCCACCACATCCTCGATGGGGCTGCGGGCAATGAGCTCTTCCAGAAAAGCCTGGGGAAACGCCATGGTCCTCCCTCCTTCCTCTTTTTCCTCATTATACTCCAAAGAATCCCCATGGTCAAGACAGACGAAAGGGCAAGAAACCCGTCTGAAAAAAGGATGCCCAGTTTCCGGGCAAAAAGCGGCGTGCTGCAAAAAACAGAAAAAATCTCCGTCTCTCCATCGATCTCCGGGGGATAGGACGGGCGGTACCCGGCTCCGGTATTATAAAAAAGGGCGGGCGGCCGGAGAATATTCCACTGTGTTTTGTGAATAAAGTACTTAAAATTGAAAAACACAGGAAAAAGCAGAAAAAACTATTGCAATTTTGAAGGAAGTGTGCTAGAATAAATCGGTCTGAAAACAGGTGTGTCCTCTGCCGTGCGTCACACGGTTACGAACGCCTAAATTGAAGGAGGACGTAAACATGGATTTGATGAAGGCACTGACAAGCCAATACATGAAGCCCGAGCTGCCCGAGATGAAGGTGGGCGATACCGTTCGCGTGCATCAGAAGATCACCGAAGGTACCCGTGAGAGAATTCAGATTTTCGAGGGCACCATCATTGCTCGTAAGCATGGCGGCATCGGCGAGACCATCACCGTTCGTCGTGTGTCCTACGGCGTAGGCTGCGAGAAGGTGTTCCCCGTTCATGGCCCCCGCGTCGTGAAGGTGGAGACCGTCCGTCACGGTAAGGTTCGCAGAGCAAAGCTGTACTACCTGCGTGAGCGCTTCGGCAAGGCTGCTAAGGTCAAGGAAAAGGTTTGATTTTTCAAACAAGTGGACGCACCTTTTTTGGGTGCGTCCATTTTTCTTTTGGAAAGAAAAATGAGAACCCCTTTTTTTTCTATGAGATTTCGTGTATAATGAGATGTGGAAAATTCTTGGCAAAAGGAATGATAAATATGGATCACGAGTTCAAGGAATCAGAGAAGCCGGAGCGGGACCCTGCACAGCAGCCCCAGGAGCCGGATCAGGAGCCCAAAAAGAAAACAGCAGAGAATCTGTGGCAGAACCTGTATCTGTATCTCCATGATGCGGTGTATATCCTGGCCGGGGTCATGCTGGTATTTGTGTTTGTGCTGCGTGTGGTGACGGTCTCCGGTTCTTCCATGTATCCCACTTTGGTGAATCGGGACTATGTGGCTTTGCTGAGCAATGTATTTTACCACGGCGATCAAATCGAAAACGGCGATGTGGTGGTGGCCCTGGTGCCTGCCTTCGATCAGGAACCCATCGTAAAGCGGGTGATTGCCACAGAAGGCCAGACCGTGGACATCGACTACCTCACCGGTGCGGTCTATGTGGACGGGGTTGCCCTGGACGAGCCTTATATCAACGAGCCCATTCGGGGCAGCTGGGGAAATCAGGGGGTGACCTTTCCCTATACGGTGGACAAGGGACATGTGTTTTTGATGGGTGACAACCGAAATCACTCTTCCGACAGTCGCCTCGTCGAAATTGGGCAGGTGGATACCCGCTACATTTTGGGAAAGGTGACCTGCATCATGGTTCCCGGCCCCGATGAGGTAAAAAACAATGAAAGAGACTTTGGGCGCATCGGCGCCGTATCCTAAGGAGGACCCATGGACGAATTAAACATTCAGTGGTATCCCGGACATATGACAAAGACCCGCCGCCAGATGGAGCAGGACCTCAAGCTGGTGGATGCGGTGTGTGAAATCCTGGATGCCCGGATCCCCGTTTCCAGCCGGAACCCGGATATTGCCTCCATCTGCGGCAATAAGCCCCGGATGGTCATTCTGAACCGGATGGACATGGCAGACCCCAATGCGGTGAAGGTCTGGAGCGAGCATTTCAGAAAGGCGGGTCTGGCGGTGGCTGCCATGGACTGCAAGAGCAGAAAGGGCATCAACCAGTTTGTCCCGGCCCTGCGGGAGCTCCTCCGGGAGAAAATCGAGAGATATGCCGCAAAGGGACAAAACCGGCCCCTGAAAATCATGGTGGTGGGCATCCCCAATGTGGGAAAATCCACCTTTATCAATCAGATTTCCGGCAGAAAGGGCGCCAAGGCGGAGAACCGCCCCGGTGTCACCCGGGGCAAGCAGTGGGTCACGGTGAATGACGGTCTGCTTCTGCTGGACACCCCCGGCATCCTGTGGCCCAAGTTCGAGGACAAGGAAGTGGGAATGCGTCTGGCCTATACGGGAGCCGTCAAGGACGATATCCTGGATGTGGAGACCTTGGCAATGCATCTGATGGAAATGCTTTGGACCCGGTACCCGGAGGCCATTCAGGAGCGCTACAAGATCGGGGATCTGCCTGCCCAGACCCCCGGCTATGAGCTTCTGGAGGCTGCGGGCAAGAAACGAGGCTTCCTCCTTTCCAGAGGAGAAATTGACACGGAGCGCATGGCCCGGGTCCTGCTGGAGGAATACCGCAACAACAAGCTGGGCCGTTTTACACTGGAAATGCCGGAGGGAGAGGAATGAGTCAGGTGGATCTGTTTGCCTATGAAAGACCCTATTGGGAGGAAGGAAAGACCCTGGTGTGCGGCGTGGACGAGGCGGGCCGCGGCCCTCTGGCCGGGCCGGTATGCGCCGCGGCGGTGATCCTGCCCCGAGACCTGGAGATCGACCGGGTGCTGCCCGGCCTCAACGACTCCAAAAAGCTCACGGAAAAGAAGCGGCTGGAGCTGTTTGATCAGATTCGGGAATGTGCACTGGCTTATTGCGTGGCCTATGCCACGGAGGAGGAAATCGACGAAATCAATATTTTGCAGGCCACCTATCGGGCCATGCATCGGGCCGTGGAGGGCCTTTCCCAAACGCCGGAGCAGGCTTTGGTGGACGGGAACCGGGACCCCGGTCTGGATGTTCCCACCGAGCTGATCGTCAAGGGAGACAGCCGCAGCGCCAGCATTGCAGCCGCCTCCATCCTGGCCAAGGTGAGCCGTGACGCCGTTATGGTGCGCCTGGGGGAGGAATATCCCCAGTATGGGTTTGAGGTGCACAAGGGCTACGGCACCAAGCGGCACTATGGGGCCCTGGAGGAATTCGGGCCGTGCCCAGCCCATCGAAAAAGCTTCCTGAAAAAGTTCTATGCCCGGAAGTAATCTCACCGGAGCCTGGGGAGAGCAGCTGGCGGCTCAGTACCTGCGAAAAAAAGGCTATCGCCTGATTGCCTGCAATTATCGGTGCCGATACGGGGAGATCGACCTCATTGCGGAAAATCGGAAGTTTGTTGCGTTTGTGGAAGTGAAGCTGCGCAAATCAGACCGATTTGCCGCCGCCATGGAGTTCGTTGACCGGAAAAAGCAGGACAGACTCCGCACCACGGCCCAGCTGTGGCTGAGCCTGAATCCCGTGGAAAAGCAGCCGAGATTTGATGTGATCGAGATTTACGCCCCCCAGGGGCTGGAAACCAGGAAACCGGAAATTCACCATTTGGAGGATGCGTTTCAATGAATGTACCAGTATTTGATTTACATTGTGATACCGCTCTTGCCATGCTGAGCGAAGAGACCTGCCGGCCTGAGACCCATCTGGCAAAGAGACCGGGCCATGTGGACCTGGAGCGGGGAAAAACCTTTCAGAAGTACTGCCAGCTCTTCGCTCTTTTTACCACCCCCAACATGGGCCCCCACAGCCCGGAGACCTATTTTGATGCCATGCTTTCCAACCTCCTGAAGGAACTGGAAGAAAACAGAGGGCAGATTGCCCAGGCCAGGACCATGGAGGATGTGAAAACCATTACGGCAGAGGGGAAAATTGCGGCCATTTTGTCTTTGGAAGGCCCTGCGGGCATCGGCTTTGACCCGGGGCGCCTGGAAGAATTGGCAGATCTGGGCTTTCGCATGACCACCCTGACCTGGAACGAAGAGAACCCTCTGGCAGGCTCTCACAAAACAGGCGGGGGACTTACGGCCCGGGGGAAAGAGTACATCCGCCGGGCGGAGCACTACGGCATGGCGCTGGATGTGAGCCACCTCAGTGACAAGGCCTTCTGGCAGATGCTGGACCTTGCCCAGGGCCCCGTCTCTGCCAGCCATTCCAACAGCCGGACGGTGTGCCCCGTGAGCAGAAACCTCACCGATGAGATGTTCAAGGCCATCTGCGAGACCGGCGGCGTGGCGGGAATCAACCTGTGCCCGGCATTCCTGGGAGAGGGGACCGTGGATGTGGAGACCATCTGCCGCCACATCCTTCATTTCCTGGAGCTGGGAGGAGAACGGCACATTGCCCTGGGCGGCGACTTTGACGGCGTAGACAGCCTGCCCCGGGGCATCACCGGCATCGACTGCTGGTCCAAGGTGGCCCAGGCCCTTCTGGGACACGGCGCAGACAAAGACATCATAGAGGATCTGTTCTGGAACAATGCCGTAAGGATGTTTGGCTTATGCTCTATGTAACCACGGCGTCTGAGGCGGGGAGCTATACGGCCCAGTCCACCTTGCAGCATGCAGCGGCGGAGGACGGGGGATTATTTATCCCCATGGTGCTGCCCCGGTATGCAGACCGGGAGCTGGCGGAGCTTATGAAGCTTCCCTATTGGGACCGGGTGAGCAGGGTCCTGAGCCGGTTTTTCCCTGTTTCTCTGGACGGATGGTTTCTCGGCAGGATCCTGCCGGAGCCTCAGTTTCAGGAGGCGGGACATAAAAGCTGCATCGCCTCTTTGTGGGAGCCGGTCAGCGGAAGTTATGAAGGGGTCGTGCAGATCCTGTGCCAGCAGATGGGCTGCCAACTGACACAGCCCTGGGCCTGGCCCCGGGTGGCGGTGGGAACGGCGGTGCTCTTCGGTCTCTATGGAGCCCTTTGTCAGAGAGAATGGCTCTGTCCCGGGCAGGACCTGAGCCTTGCCATGGGAGCGGGGGAGTTCACGCTTCCCACGGCCTGCTGGTATGCGGGAAAAATGGGCCTTCCTCTGGGCAGCGTGGTGTGCGTGTGCAATGAAAACTCCAAGCTCTGGGATCTGTTCCATCGGGGAGAGGTCCGGCTGGACGATACATTGATCCACACGCAGCTGCCTCTTTTCGATGTGGTCATTCCGGAAAATCTTCGGCGGCTGATGGTCCACACCCTGGGAAGAGAGACCTTGCGGCGGTATGATCTGGCAAAGAGCCGCAGAAGAAGCTTCTTCCTGACCGAGGAGGAAACGGCTTGTCTGCGGCAGGGATTTTATATCAGCGTGGCAGGGGCCCGGCGGGCCCAGACCCTGGCGGCGGGGCTGTACGAAACGGAACACTGCCTTCTGAGCCCCTACACGGCCCTGGTCTATGGAGGCCTTATGGACTATCGTTCTCTGGGAGGAGAAAGCGCTCCGACCCTGATTTTGGGGGAACAAAGCCCTGCGGGGTCGTAACGGGAACGGCAGAGATCTTCGGGTCTCAAAAGATAGAATGGAGAATACATGGCACTATATGCAATCGGAGATCTGCACCTCAGCTTAGGTGCGCAGAAGCCCATGGACATTTTCGGAGGAAAGTGGGTGGGCTATATGGAAAAACTGGAGCGGGGAATGGAGCAGATCCGGCCGGAGGACACCACGGTCTTGGTGGGGGATCTGAGCTGGGCCATGGATCTGAAGGGGGCAAAGGAGGACTTTGCCTGGATTTCCCGGATCCCCGGACGGAAGATCATCCTCAAGGGGAACCACGACTACTGGTGGACCACCGCTTCCAAATTCTACCGCTTCTGTGAAGAAAACGGCTTTGAGAACCTGTATGTTCTCAATAATAACTGCTATTTTTATGAGGATTACGCCATCTGCGGGACCCGTGGATGGTTCTTTGAAGAGGAGCGCAGCGGCCAGCACGACGAAAAGGTATTTCGCCGGGAGCTTCTGCGGCTGGAGACCTCCTTGCAGGCGGCAGGGGACCGGCGCAAGCTCTGCTTTCTGCACTACCCCCCCAGATACCGGGGCTATACCTGCCAGGAAATTCTGGATCTGCTGGCAAAATATGAGGTCCGTGCCTGCTACTACGGGCACCTCCACGCAGACAGCCACAAGCTGGCCATGGAGGGACTCTGGGACAATGTAGACTTCCATCTGGTGGCGGCGGACTATGTGGATTTCCGCCCTGTGAAGATTTTCGGGAAAGAAATGTAAGAAAATGGTGGACAATCGGGTTGATATTTGCTAGAATAAAGCGGATACCTATAGCGCAGGCCCATGGTCTGCCAAATTAGTAAACTGGAGGGCCGCAAAGCGGCCGACCATATAGGAGGATAACACAACATGAACGTTAAGAACATTGAAAAGATGGGCGCCAAGGCCAAGATCACCGTTGAGATCGAGAGCGAGCTCATGGACAAGGGTGCCAATCAGGCTTACCTGAAGGCCCGCAAGGATATCCAGCTGCCCGGCTTCCGTAAGGGCAAGGCTCCCCGTAAGCTGATCGAGTCCATCTACGGCGCCCATGTGTTTTTTGAAGATGGCCTGGAAGAGATCTTCCCCGAGATCTACAAGGCTGCTGTTGTGGAGCAGGAGCTGAAGGCAGTGGGTCAGCCCAGCCTCACCAAGCTGGACATCCATGACGACGGCTCTGCCGAGATCGTTCTGGAGACCGAGCTGTACCCCGAGGTCACCCTGGGCCAGTACAAGGGCCTGGAAGTGGAGAAGGTGGAAGTTTCCGTCACCGATGAGATGGTGGAAGCCGAGCTGGATCGCATGGCTCAGAATGTTGCCAGCACCGAGACCGTGGAGCGTGCTGCCGAGAACGGCGACACCGCAAACATCGACTTCGAGGGCTTTGACAACGGCGTTGCATTCGATGGCGGCAAGGGCGAGAACTTTGACCTGGTTCTGGGCTCCGGCTCCTTCATCCCCGGCTTTGAAGAGCAGGTGGTGGGCATGAGCGCCGGCGAAGAGAAGGACATCAATGTTTCCTTCCCCGAGGACTACCACGCAAAGGAGCTGGCAGGCAAGCCTGTTGTGTTCCATGTGAAGGTCAACAAGGTCACCGTGCAGATCGTTCCTGCCAAGGATGACGAGTTTGCCAAGGATGTCTCCGAGTTCGAGACCCTGGAGGAGCTGAGAGCCGATGTGCGCGCCAAGATGACCGAGGAGCGCACCAAGTCCGTTGAGAACGCTTTCGCCAACGCTGCCGTGGAGAAGGCTGCCGAGAACACCACCGTGGACATGCCCGAGGCCATGATCGCCGAGGAGCTGGACCGCCAGATGAACAACTTTGCCTTCCAGCTGCAGAACAGCGGCATTTCCATGGAGCAGTACGCCAAGATGATGGGCGGCGACATCAACACCATGAGAAACGCTCTGCGTCCCGCTGCCGAGAAGCAGGCTAAGATCAATGTGACCCTGGACCAGATCGTCAAGGACGAGAAGCTCACCGTGACCGCCGAGGAAGTGGAAGCCGAGCTGCAGGCTCTGGCCGATGCTTACAAGATGGAGCTGGAGAAGGTCAAGTCCTTTGTTACCAACGAGTCCATGGAGCAGGACCTGCTGAGCCGTAAGGCAGTGAAGGTCATTACCGAATCTGCCGTGGCTGTTGCTCCTGCTGCCAAGACGGAGGAATAATCTGCCTCTTTCCTGGTTACAATGTCTCAAACCCCGGAAAGGAGATTTACGCCATGAGTTTTATTCCCTATGTAGTAGAGCAGACCAGCCGCGGAGAGCGCAGCTACGATATTTTTTCCCGTCTGCTCAATGACCGCATTATTTTCCTGTCGGAGGAGGTCAACGACGCCACCGCAAGTCTGGTGGTGGCCCAGCTGCTGTACCTGGAATCCCAGGACCCCGACAAGGACATTCAGTTTTATATCAACAGCCCCGGCGGCAGCGTCACAGCCGGCATGGCCATCTATGACACCATGCAGTATGTGAAGTGTGATGTGGCTACCATCTGTGTGGGTATGGCCGCCTCTATGGGCGCCTTCCTTCTGGCTGCCGGTACCAAGGGCAAGCGCATGGCGCTGCCCAATGCAGAAATCATGATCCATCAGCCCTCCGCAGGAACCCAGGGTCAGATCACGGACATGGCACTGCACCTGAAGCGGCTGGAGACCATCAAGAAGCGTATGAACGGCATTCTGGCAGAGCGTACCGGAAAGGATGTGGAGACGGTCACCGCCGACTGCGAGCGTGACAACTTCATGTCTGCACAGGAGGCCATGGACTACGGCATCATTGATAAGGTCATCACCAATCGCTAAAGATTCGGAGGATTCGACTAGATGGCAAAACGTGATGAACAGGGCATTCGCTGTTCCTTCTGCGGGAAGCGGGAGACTCAGGTGGAGCGCATGATCTCCGGCCCGGGCGTGTATATCTGCAGCGAATGCGTGCAGGTATGCAGCAGCCTTCTGCTGGACGAAACGCCCCAGGCCCCCACGGGCAACATCCGGGTACCCGAGACATTGCCCACCCCCATGGAGATTAAGAACTTCATGGACGGATACATTGTCGGCCAGGACCAGGCAAAAATGGCCATGGCCGTGGCAGTGTATAACCACTATAAGCGGGTCTATTTCGGAGCGGATTCCGATGTAGAGCTGCAAAAGAGTAATATTTTGCTCATTGGCCCCACGGGCAGCGGCAAGACCCTCTTTGCCCAGACCCTGGCGAAGATCCTCAATGTCCCCTTCGCCATTGCCGATGCCACCACCCTCACCGAAGCCGGTTATGTGGGTGACGATGTGGAAAACATCCTCCTGCGTCTGATGCAGGCGGCAGATTTCGACATGGACCTGGCAGAACGGGGCATCATCTACATTGACGAGATGGACAAAATCGCAAGAAAGAGCGAAAATACCTCCATCACCCGGGATGTTTCCGGCGAAGGTGTCCAGCAGGCCCTCCTGAAAATCGTGGAAGGCACCGTGGCCTCCGTTCCGCCTCAGGGCGGACGCAAGCACCCCCAGCAGGAAATGATTCAGATCAACACCTCCAATATCCTGTTTATCTGCGGCGGTGCCTTTGACGGTCTGGACAAGATCATCGAGAACCGTACCGCCCGCTCTGCCATTGGCTTTGATGCCCCCGTGCAGGGAAAGGTAGATCGGGATGTGGGCAAGCTCTTTGCCCAGGTGCAGCCCCATGACCTGCTGAAATTCGGCATCATCCCCGAGCTGGTGGGCCGTCTGCCGGTGATTACCACCCTCAACAGCCTCACCAAGGATGATCTGGTCCGGATTCTGACGGAGCCTAGAAATGCTCTGACCCGGCAGTATAAGAAGCTTCTGGAGCTGGACCATGTAGAGCTGGACATCACGGAAGATGCCCTGCAGGTCATTGCCCAGAAGGCGGTGGACCGCCGGATCGGCGCCCGTGGTCTGCGGGCGGTCATGGAAGAGATCATGATTCACATTATGTTTGAGATCCCCTCTGATCTCACGATCCAGAAGGTCGTAATTACGGCTGACTGCGCCAATGGCGGGGCCCCCGAGATCGTGCGTGACGAGGCAAATCCCAGACCGAAGACCCGTGTGAAAACCGGGGCATAAGAGGGAAACATTGTTGTAAGCGGGGGCACTGCGGCATTGGGCTGCGGTGCCTCCGTATTTTCAATTTACAGCAGTTTTTTGATAGAAGACCACTGTGTTTTTACCAAAATACTGCAAAGGAGCGTTCCTATGGATGAAATCATTGTTTCGGAGCGTATGCCGATTATGGCGCTGCGGGGCCTTGTGGTATTCCCCAAGCAGATGCTCCATTTTGATGTGGGCCGGGAGAAATCCATCAAAGCCCTGGAGATGGCCATGAAGGCGGATCAGCGGATCTTCCTTGTGGCACAAAAGAATATTGAAGACGACGACCCCACGGAAAAGCAGCTCTACAGCGTGGGTGTAGTGACCAAAATCAAGCAGATCCTCCGGGTAAAGGAGAACCTTTCCCGGATTCTGGTGGAAGGCGAGTACCGTGCCAAGCTGATTCAGCTGAACCAGACGGAGCCATGCCTTGTGGGCCGGGTGGAGATGCTGCCGGAGCGCCAGGTGGAGACCGTCTCGGCCAGATGCGAAGCCCTCATGCGGGAGGCGGTGGTCCGGTTTGACGAGTATCTGGAGCTGATTCAGAAGCCGGCGCAGGAGCTGCAGCTTCGTCTCATCGCCTCCCATGAGCCGGGATTCATTGCCGACACGATTTTGCAGCATGTAGGCTTTGAATACGGGAAAAAGGCGGTGCTTCTGGGCCTTCTGGCCCCTGTGAGCCGCCTGGAGCAGGCGGTGATCCTCCTGCGGCGGGAGCTGGAGGTCCTGCGGCTGGAGCTGGAGATCCAGGAAAAAACCAAGGAGCGGATCGACCAGAACCAGAGAGAATACTACCTCCATGAGCAGTTGCGGGCCATCCGCAGCGAGCTGGGGGAGGAGGACGAGCAGGACGACCAGAACGCCTACCGCCAGAAGGTGGAGGCGCTGCATCTGGAGGAGAAGTCCCGGCAGAAGCTGCTCAAGGATATTGCACGGCTGGGTAAGCAGCCCTTTGGCTCTTCCGAAGGCGCAGTACTGCAAAACTATCTGGATACCGTTCTGGAGCTGCCCTGGAACCAGACCACCAAAGAGCGTGTGGACATTCAGGCTGCCCGAAAGATTCTGGACCACGACCATTTCGGCCTGGAAAAGGTGAAAGAGCGGATTCTGGAGATTCTGGCCGTCAAGCAAATGGCGCCGGAGCTTCCCGGGCAGATCATCTGTCTGGTTGGCCCTCCCGGCGTGGGCAAGACCTCCATTGCCTATTCCATTGCCCGGTGCCTGAACCGGAAGATGGCACGGATATCTCTGGGCGGCGTCCATGACGAGGCAGAGATCCGGGGGCACCGGAAGACCTATGTGGGAGCCATGCCGGGCCGCATCATGACCGCCATGATGCAGGCCGGGACCAAAAACCCCCTGCTGCTGCTGGATGAGGTGGACAAGATGGGCACCGATCACCGGGGAGACCCCGCCTCTGCGCTGCTGGAAGTGTTGGACGGGGAGCAGAACAGCACTTATCGGGATCACTATGTGGAGATTCCCTTCGACCTGAGTCAGTGCATGTTCATTACCACCGCCAATACCCTTGACACCATCCCCCGTCCGCTGCTGGACCGGATGGAGGTCATTGAGCTGGGCTCTTATACCGACGAAGAGAAGCTGATGATCGCAAAGGACCATCTGCTGCCCAAGCAGATGAAGAAGCATGGTCTCAAAAAATCTCAGTTGAAGGTCACGGACGAGGCCATTCGAGAGATCATAACCTGCTATACCAGAGAATCCGGCGTCCGAAATTTGGAGCGTCATCTGGGCAGCGTGTGCCGCAAGGCAGACAAAAAGCTGGTGGAAATGGAGACACCCAAAAAGCTCACGGTAAACGGCGGCAATCTGGAGGATTATCTGGGGGTTCGCCGGTACCTGCCCGATGCCCTTCCTGCGGTTGACCCCGTGGGTCTGGTGACAGGTCTGGCCTGGACCAGTGTAGGAGGAGAGACCCTGGAGGTGGAGGTCAATGTGATGGAGGGCAGCGGCAAGCTGGAACTCACCGGAAATCTAGGGGATGTGATGAAAGAATCCGTCCACGCCGCCCTTACCTACATCCGCTCTCAGGCACAAAATCTGGGGATCGCCCCGGACTTCTATAAGACCAGAGACATCCATGTCCATTTCCCCGAGGGAGCCGTACCCAAGGACGGACCCTCCGCAGGCATTACGGTGTGCACCGCCATGGTCTCTGCGCTGACGGAGCGGCCGGTGCGCCGGGATGTGGCCATGACGGGAGAAATCTCCATCCGGGGCAGGGTCCTGCCCATCGGGGGCCTGAAGGAAAAAACCATGGCGGCTCTGCGCCACGGCATTCAGACGGTCCTGATTCCCGAGGCCAACCGCCGGGATCTGGAGGAGATCGACCAGACGGTTCGCAAGGCACTGAACTTTATTTCTGTGGATCATGTGTCCAAGGTCCTGGAGGTGGCCCTTCTGCCCAAGTCCGAAGAGGCGAAACCCGTCAGCCTGGACCCTGCCATGGTGCAGGAGGCCCCGGCCCGTCAGCCTGCCATTCAGCAGTAGGAGGCATTATGAACCTGCAAAAAGTAGAATTTATTCGCTCAGCAGCCAATCCAAAGGACTTCTTCCGGGACGGACTTCCGCAGATCGCCTTTGCGGGAAAGTCCAATGTGGGAAAGTCCTCGGTCATCAACTGCCTGCTGCAGCGCAAGAACTTCGCCCGAGTGGGCGAATCCCCGGGAAAGACCATCCATGTCAACTATTTTAAGGTAGATGACAGGGCCTATTTCGTGGACCTGCCGGGCTATGGCTATGCCAAGGTGTCCCGGTCCGAGAAAGAGCGCTGGGGCAGACTCATGGAGAGCTATTTTGACGAGGCGGAAATTTCTCTGGGCATTCTCATTGTGGATGCCCGGCATAACCCCACCATGAACGACTGCACCATGGCCGATTGGTTCAAAAACAGCGGCTGTCCCTTTGTGGTGGTGGCCAACAAGCTGGACAAGGTGAAAAAAAGCGAGATCCAGGGCAATCTGGACCAGATCCGTCTGGATTTGGAGCTGACTGACGAATGCCCGGTGCTTCCCTTCTCCGCGGAAAAGCGGACGGGAAGAGAGGAGCTGCTTTCCTGGATCCTTCGTGCCTGCGAAAAGAGATAATCACAAGAGACCTGCTGGAACCTCCGGGTTTCAGCAGGTTTTTTCTGCAAATTTTTCCGAATGAACCGGCTCCTTCTGGTCATACTAGGTGCATAAGGAGGGAATTGGATGAAGATGAACGAAGCGGAATACGGCGCCTATGTAAAGGCCATGAGCCCCAAATCACCGATCTTTAAGGACTGCCTCAACGCCTTCTGGATCGGAGGGCTGATCTGCGTTCTGGGACAGGCCCTGTGCAATCTGTATCTGCATATGGGACTGGACAAAGAGGCCGCAGGCTGTGCCACCTCCATGAGCCTGGTGACCATCTCCGCCATTTTGACGGGATTCAGTCTCTATGACAACATCGCCAAATACGCCGGTGCAGGGACACTGGTGCCCATTACGGGCTTTGCCAACGCCGTGGCGGCTCCCGCCGTGGAATTCCGAAGCGAAGGAATGATCCTGGGCGTGGGAGCAAAGATGTTTACCATCGCCGGTCCCGTGATCGTCTACGGCACGGTGGCAAGCATCGTCTATGGCCTCATCTATTGGCTCGTGAGGATGTTCTGAAAACCGGAACCCATATCCTTTGCAGGGGGGATCATGACGGAACCCGGCAAAACAGGCCAAAGGCTTTCTGAGAAGGGAGCCTTTGGCCTGTTTTTGTCCCGATATTTGGAAAGCATGGGGGCAAAGAGGAGGCAAACGGGAAAGGAAATTCCTCCGGAAAGAAATTTACCAGGGAGTTTTTACAAATTGTTCACCCCAAGAATGGAAAAATAGATATAATAGTAGGTACAAAATGCGTAGATGATAGGAGGCAATGCAATGGCAATTACAGTTTTGGTCGTGGAAGACGATAAGAATATTGCAGAGCTTTTGCAGATGTATTTGGAAAAAGAAGGCTATGCCGTGGTCTGGGCCGCAGACGGCGGGCAGGGAGTCACAAAATTTCGGGCCATCAAGCCGGACCTGGTGCTGTTGGATCTCATGCTTCCTGTGATGGATGGCTGGGCGGTCTGCCGTGCCATTCGGGCCGAGAGTCAGGTCCCTATTATTATGCTCACGGCAAAAGGAGAGACGGGGGACAAGGTGTCCGGCCTCAAGTCCGGTGCCGATGACTATATCACCAAGCCCTTCGAGATGAAAGAGGTGCTGGCCCGAATCGAGGCGGTGCTTCGGCGTACCGGCAGCGTGGTGGAAAAGAAATCCAACCGTCTGGTGCTGGATAAGCTGATTATCGACATGGATGCCTTTGAGCTGATCGTGGACGGGAAAAAGGTGGATGCTCCGCCCAAGGAGATGGAGCTTTTGTTCCATCTGGCCTCCTCTCCCAACCGGGTCTATACCAGAAACCAGCTTCTGGACGAGGTCTGGGGCTTTGATTACTTCGGTGACTCCCGGACGGTGGATGTCCATATCAAGCGGCTGAGAGAAAAGCTGGAGGGCGTGTCTGACCAGTGGAGCCTCAAGACCGTCTGGGGCGTAGGGTACAAGTTTGAGGTGGTGAACGGGTGAAATCAACCTTTAGCCGTATTTTCTCCGTGATGGCCCTCATTATCCTGGTGAGCGTTTTGGGCATCGGCCTGTCCTTTCGGGCCATGGCCCAGGGATTCTTTAACGACGAACGGGAGCAGGAGCTGAAGGCCAATGCCCAGGCGGTTTCCGAGCTGGCGATCAACTACGCCTTGGCCGCCGGTGCGGGCTATACGGAGACAGGGCTGGCATTTCACATGAATCTCACCTTCGCCTCCATGGTGTCCGGTACGGACACCCTCCTTTGCAATACGGAAGGGCAGGTGCTGACCTGCTCGTGTCAGAAGCTGGGCTGTGTCCATATGGGCATGAAGCTACCGGAGGAATATGTGCGCCGGGGACTCAAGGGGGTCACAGGCGTGGGCAATCTGGAGGGGATCTATGACGAAGGGGAAAAGCGCTACTATGCGGCCATTCCCTGCACCATGTCCGACGGTACGGTCCTGGGCCTGGTGGTGGTGTCCCAGCCCGTTCGCAGCGTGGATGTGCTGCTGAACCAGATCACGGAGATGTTTGTGGTGGTGGCCTTTGTCATGCTGATTTTTGCGGTGATTGCGGTGTCTTTTATGACCCGGAACCAGTGCAAGCCCCTGCGGGCCATGGCAGACGCCGCCCGGGAATTCGGCCACGGCAATCTGAAGGCACGGGTGGAAACCGGCGGCGATAACACCATGGAGATCGACGAGCTGGCGGTGGCCTTCAACAACATGGCAAACTCTCTGGAAAAGAGCGAATATCAGCGCCAGGAGTTCGTGGCCAATGTGAGCCACGAGCTGAAAACCCCCATGACCACCATCGGGGGCTATGTAGACGGAATTCTGGACGGCACCATTCCCCCGGAGAAGGAGACCCAGTATTTGAATCTGGTCTCCGAGGAGGTCAAGCGGCTGAGCCGACTGGTGCGCAGTATGCTGGATGTGTCCCGGCTCCATGACCAGGGGATCCCGGTGGAGAACATGACCAACTTTGATGTGGCGGAATGTGTGGGGCAGGTGCTCATCACCTTTGAGCACAAGATCAACCAGAAGAAGCTGGATGTGCAGGTGGAATTTCCCGAATATCCCATCTATGCCAGAGGCCAGCTGGATTCCATCACCCAGGTGGTGTATAACCTCATTGACAATGCCGTGAAGTTCTGCCCGGAGGAAGGTACCCTGGGGCTCAAGATCCGGGAGTCCGGCAGTAAGGTCTATGTGTCCGTGTCCAATACCGGCGAGCCCATTCCCACGGAGGAGCTGCCTCTGGTCTTTGACCGGTTCCACAAGATCGATAAGAGCAGAAGCCTGAACCGGGACAGCTGGGGACTGGGCCTGTATATTGTAAAAACCATTATTTGCAGCCATGGTGAGGATATTTCCGTTTCCAGCAGCAGTGACGCCACGGAATTTACCTTCACCCTCACCAAGGTGAATAGTTTGTAATCCCCACGATACGAGGTGATCCTGATGTACCATGACAATCGAACACCCCTGGAGCCGGAGTTCACGCAGCTCAAAAAGCCGGAGGAGGGGGGATTCTATGAGACCGGCAGCACCCGGCCCCCCAAAAGCCACGGCGGTCTGCTGACCATGATCCTGCTGACCATTATTTTGGGGATCGGCGTTGTAGGAATCAGCCTTTCCCATATTGAGGCAGACGCCCCGCCGGCGGAAAATATAAACCAGGATCAGGTGGGCAGCCTGGGCGGAGAGTTGGATCGGCAATCCCGCCCGGAGCCGGCAAAAGATAAGGCCAAAGAAAAGTGGGAACAGATGATGATTTCCCACACACCGGAATCGGTTCCCAATGTCAAAGGGGACGGAGCGCTTTCCTTGCAGGAGATTTACGAGAAGGTGAATCCCTCCGTGGTGTCCGTAACGGCGGAGGTGCCGGAGGGCAAAAGCAACGGCTCCGGCGTGATTATGAGCGCCAACGGATATATTATCACCTGCGCCCATGTGGTGAATCAGGCCACTTCCATTCAGGTGACCCTGGCGGACCAGCGGACCTTTGAGGCCTCTCTGGTGGGGCAGGACCTGCTGACGGATCTGGCGGTGCTGTCCGTTGACGCAGCCGACCTGATTGCGGCGGAGTTTGGAGACTCCGAATCCTGCAAGGTGGGAGATCCGGTTTCTGCCATTGGAGACCCTCTGGGTCCGGAGCTGCGGGGCACCATGACCGATGGCATCATCTCCGCAATCAACCGGAATCTGGTCGTCAATGACATTGACCTGAACCTGATCCAGACTACCGCCGCCCTCAACAAGGGAAACTCCGGCGGCCCCCTGATCAACTGCTACGGCCAGGTGGTGGGGATCAATACCGCCAAGATCGGCGACCAATACAGCAGCGCCGGGGTAGAGGGGCTGGGCTTTGCCATTCCGGCCAATACGGTGAAGATCGTGGTGGACCAGCTGGTGGAAACGGGCTATGTGCCCGGACGGCCCAGCCTGGGGGTGGAACTCATTGAGCTGGAATATCAGTATCAGATGTTCTACCGCCTGCCCTCGGGTCTGTATGTGACCGGGGTGTCCAGAAGCTCCAACGCATGGGCCGCAGGGGTCCGGGAAGGGGATGTGGTCACTTCTGTGGCGGGAAAGAAGATCGGCACGAAAAAGGACCTGCTGGCAGCCCTTCAGAGCCATATTCCCGGGGATGTGGTGGATATCGAGATCTATCGCAGCAGCCGCGGCCAGCATATGGCAGGGACGCTGGTGTTGGAAGAGGCCGGACGGGATTCAAAATCATAACACTGCAAAAGACTGCTTTGTCACCGGACGAAGCGGTCTTTTTTTGCAGTTTCCGGGAAGGATTCAGATGGGAAACGGGGAAAATGAAGAGATTCCCTGTAAAAGATAATTGCAATGCGTGGGCCTGTAGGGTATAATGGGGAGACAAATGATAGGCTTTGGAAGGAGTTGTTGTGTATGCAGTGGAAGGTTTTGGCAGTAGGAGATGTGGTGGCAGATTGCGGTGTTTCTATGATCGAGCGACATCTGCCCCGGCTTCGCAGACAGTGCGGAGCGGATTTTACCGTGGTCAACGGAGAAAATGCGGCTATTTTGGGCATCACCAGGGATATGGCGGAGACCATTTTTGATGCCGGCGCCGATGTAATTACCATGGGAAACCATACCTTTGGACGGCGGGAAATCTGCGACTACATGGATGACTGTTCCCGCATTCTCCGGCCTGCCAATCTGGCCCCCCAGCTGCCGGGGCGGGGATGGGGCGTGTTTGACAGCCCGGCAGGGGAAGTGGCGGTCATCGACCTGATCGGCAGATGCAATATGGACTACAGCCCGGACAATCCGTTTTTGCAGGTGGAAAAGATCCTGAAGCAGATCGAGACGCCCCGGATTTTGGTGGAGCTTCATGCCGAGGCCACCTCCGAGAAGCTGGCCATGGGCTACATGCTGGACGGCCGGGTCAGTGCGGTCTGGGGCACCCATACCCATGTGCCCACGGCGGACGATCAGATTTTGCCGAAGGGCACGGGATATGTGACGGATTTGGGAATGACCGGCCCCAAGAACTCCATTTTGGGCATCCGTCCCGATCTGTCCATAGCCCGGTTCCGGGGCGATCTCACGGGGCGCTACCAGCCGGCCCCCGGCCCCGGCAAGCTGGAGGGTGTGGTCTTTACTCTGGATGAAAAGGGTCGGTGCCTGGAAACGCAGCGGGTGAGTGTCTATGCTTAAAGTGCTGCACACCGCCGATCTGCATCTGGGGGCAAGATTCCGGGGCTTGCAGCCGGAACAGGGGGCCGTCAAGCGAAAAAAGCTGGAGCAGCTTCTGGATATTTTGGCCGACTACGGCAGGACCTGTGATCTGGTGCTTCTTGCGGGGGATCTGTTTGACCGGCCCGAGGCAGAGGGGGACCTGGTCCGGCTGCTGGGCCGGACCCTGGAGCGTATGCAGGTCCCCGTGCTGATTGCCCCGGGAAACCATGACTATCTCTGTTCTCAATCTCCCTATATGCAGGAGCTGTGGCCGGAAAATGTCCATATTTTTAAGCGGGCCGCCCTGGAATCGGTGGTGCTGCCGGAGCTGGATTGCCGGGTCTGGGGCGCGGGCTATCAGTCCATGGACTGCCCCGGCCTTCTGGAGGGCTTCCGTGCCAGAGGAGAGGAAGCGTACCAGCTCATGGTGCTCCACGGGGACCCGCTCACACTGGATTCTCCCTACTGCCCCGTGACCCGCCGGCAGGTGGAGGGGTCCGGGCTTTCGTATCTGGCACTGGGCCATATCCACAAGGCCGGAAAAATGCAGCTGGGCGCCACCCTGGCCCTGTGGCCCGGATGCCCCATGGGCCATGGCTTTGACGAGACCGGCCCCAAGGGGTTCTGGATCACGCAGATCACGGAAGAAAAAGCGGAGCCCGTCTTTTACCCCCTGAATCTGGGCAGCTATGAGGAGCTGACCGTGGAGGTGGGGCAGGACCCGGTGGAGGCGGTGCTGGCGGCCCTGCCCGCCCAGGCAGAGGACAATCTTTATCGCATCCATCTACGGGGCCAGTGTGACAATGTAAACATTCCGGCTCTGTCCCGGGAGCTTCAGAAGCGGGTGTTCCACTTGGAGCTGCTGGATGAGACGGAGCTTCCACGGGATCTCTGGAAAACCGCGGGAGAGGACAGCCTGGAGGGCATTTTCTTTCGGCTGCTTCAGGAAGCGGCCCAGGAGGCCGGAGAAGAGGACCGGGAGCTTTTTGCCCTGGCGGCAAAGCTGAGCCGGCGGATCCTGGAAGGGCAGGAGGTGGAGCTGCCATGAGGATTTTGTCCATGACGGCCACCTTCGGCAAGCTGGAGGGAGAGACCCTCCGGTTTCACCGGGGGATGAATGTGATCACTGCCCCCAATGAATGGGGAAAAAGCACCTGGTGCGCCTTTATCATGGCAATGCTCTATGGAATCAACACCCGCCAGAGAAGCAAGCAGGGCACCATTGCGGACAAGGAGCGCTATAAGCCCTGGTCCGGAAGGCCTATGGAAGGCTCCATGGAGCTGGAATGGGAGGGCAGAAGCATCACCATAGAGCGCAGAACAAAGGGCCGGATCCCCATGGGAGAGTTTCGGGCCTTTGAGACGGACAGCGGCCTGGAAGTTTCGGAGCTTACCGGGGAGAACTGCGGGCAGATGCTGCTGGGGGTGGAACGCAGCGTCTATCTGAGAAGCGGCTTCCTTTCCGGAGGCGATTTGCCCGTGGACCAGGATGAAGCCCTGTCCCGGCGGCTCAATCGGCTGGTGACCACGGGAGACGACAGCCCTGCGATGATGGGACTGGAAACCAGACTGCGAGAGCTGCGCAATCAGTGCCAGTACCACAGCAAGGGCCTTCTGCCTCAGACCAGACAGGCACTTGCCCAGGTGCAGGAGGAGCTGGAGCTGCATCGGTCGCTCCAGAGCCAGTGTCAGACCCTGGAAGGGGAGCTGGAGGGTCTGGAAGCGGCCCAAAAGGCTTTGAACTCCCATGAAGCCTTCCTGCGTGCCGGCCAAAACAAGGAAAAGCTGGAAAGGCTGGAATGGTCCCGGCAGGAAGAGCAGGAGGCAATAAAGAATTTAAAACAGAGGCAGGACCGGTGCAGCGGCCTTCCCTCCCCGGAGAACATCCGGGAGGACTTGCAGGCGTTTGACCGGCTGGAAGCGCAGATCCATCGGCTGGATCAGGACATGGCTCAGGAGGCCTCCGCCACAGAGCAGGAGGCAGTCCCGGCGGCCTTCCGGGGCCTCACCGGGCAGGAAGCCCTTGCCATGGCCCGGCAGGATGTTTCGGAAGCGGAGAGGCCGGAAGACCCCTGGTGGGTCTGGGTCATACCGGGACTGGCCTTGGCAGGAACGCTGTTTCTGCCCAAGCTGGCGAAGCTCTTGGCCGTTGTTCCGATCCTGGGGGCCTGTGTTCTTCTGTGGAGGAGAAAAAAACGGGCAAAGGACCGGGCGTGGGCACAGAGCCGTCTGGAAGAGCGATATGGAACCGGGGATGCCCGGCAGATCCTCCGGCTGGCCCAGACCTATGGGGACAAGCAGGAGGCACAAAAGCTGCGAGAGGAACAGCAGCGGGCCCGGGCCCGTGTGTTTTCCGCCCGGCGGGAAGCCCTCCTGCAACAGCAGCGGGCCATTGCCCCGGGGAGAGAACCCCTGCTTGAGAGCCTTCGGCAGTGGGAGGCCCTGGATCAGGTCCAAAAGACTGCGGCAGCGGCCCAACAGTATCGGCAGGCCATGGAGGCCATGGCCCGGGGCATGGAGGAGGCGCCGCCGGTCAAAAGCAACCTGCACCTGAATCAGGAGCAGACCCGTCAGGCCCTTGTAGAAGCGGCACAGAAGCTTGAGGCCGCCCGTTCCCGACTGGACAGACTGCGGGGCCAGCAGGCGGGGCTTTCCCGGCAGGAGGACCTGGAGGCCCGGCAGGAGTCTTTGCAGCAGCGGGTGCAGAAGCTGGAGCAGTGGTACAGGGCGCTGGGCTGTGCCCAGGAATACCTCGTCATGGCCCAGGGGGAGCTGGAAAGCCGGTTTGCCCCCAGGATCACTGCCGGGGCCGGAGCGTATCTCAAGACCCTGACCGGGGGCCGGTATCAGCGGCTGCTCATGGACCGGGAGATGAACCTGTCTGCCGCAGCGCAGAAAGAGGGGACCGCCCTGCCTGCGGCCTGGCGCAGTGAAGGAACGGTGGATCAGATGTATCTGGCCCTGCGCCTGGCAGTGGCCCAGGTGCTGCTTCCCCATGCCCCGCTGATTTTGGATGATGTATTCGTCCGGTTTGATGAAGGAAGGCTGTCCGCGGCACTGGAGCTTTTAAGCAGGGAGCAGCGGCAGGTGATTGTATTTTCCTGCCAGGAGCGGGAAAAACGGTGGATTTCAGAAAAGGAAACATAGAAAAATATGAAGTATCTCTTTCAGTTTGCACGGATTCTGGGCTTTTGTCTGGCAGGAGAGGCCCTGCACGCTTTGGTGCCTCTTCCCATTCCCGGCGGAGTCTGGGGGCTTGTGCTGCTGCTTCTGGCCCTGAAAACCGGGCTGGTCAAGCTGGAGCAGGTAAAGCAGACCGGCCATTTTCTGGTGGGAATCATGCCATTGCTGTTTGTGCCCGCAGCAGTGGGGGTCATGGAGCTGGGGCCGGAGCTGATGGACATGCTCCTGCCCGTGGCCATGGCCCTGATTCCCATTACCATTCTGGTCATGGGGGTCAGCGGCAAGGTCACGGAATTTCTGGCCAAACGAACAGGAGGGAAGCACAGTGACTGAGTTTGCCGCCCAAAGCGCAACCTGGGGCGTTGTGTTGACCCTGCTGGCCTTCGGCCTTGGGACCTGGATCAAAAACCGCACGGGAAAGGCGATTTTGAATCCCCTCCTGCTGGGTTCGGTCTTTGTGATGGTATTTTTGCAGGTGGCAAAGATCCCCTATGAAGCCTACAAAGCCAGTGCCCTTCCGGTGTCCTACCTTTTGCTCCCCGCCACGGTGAGCCTGGCCATCCCCTTGTATGAGCAGTGGGAGCTCTTAAAGAAGAACACCCTGGCGATTTTGGGAGGGATTCTGGCCGGAGTCGTCACCAGTCTGGGCAGCATTTGGGTGGTATCGGTGATTTTGCGCCTCACCTATACCCAGTATGTGACCCTGCTTCCCAAGTCGGTCACCACTGCCATCGGTATGGATGTGGCGGCGGAGCTGGGAGGCATGGGAGCCCTCACCGGGGCGGTGATCGTTCTCACAGGTATTGTGGGAAATCTGGCTGCCCAGGGCATATGCCGTCTGTTTCACATCACCCAGCCCATGGCCAAAGGGGTGGCCATCGGTACCGCCGCCCATGCGGTGGGCACCGCCAAGGCTCTGGAAATGGGGGAAGTGGAGGGAGCCATGAGCGGCCTGGCCATTGCCGTTGCCGGACTTCTGACGGCAATCCTTGCCCCGGTTTTTGCGGGACTTCCCCTTTAAACCCGATCAATGGAACAATGCCGCAGAGCGAAGAAGCTCTGCGGCATTGTTCTGTTATTATGTGATATTGTTGTCTTTCATATACTGCATGATCCAGGCGTAGGTCCTTGTCTGCTTCGGAGTGATGTAAAAGCTCTGGGAGTAGCGGCGGTAGCGGTCCTGGGGGTGCTCCAATTCGATTTCATAGGAAACGGTATACATGTCGCCATAATCCCCGTTAAAGGACAGGGATGCCTCTTTACAATCTGCAAAGAGGGCACGCAGCATCTGCGCCTGCTCCTGGGAATTCAGGGGGTATGGGTCTCCATTGATATACAGCGTGGATTTGTCGAATCGAGTCAGGGCCTGCTCCACGCTGGAGGCGTTCAGCTGATATTCCGGCTGACTGAAATACCAGAAGATCCGGGAATGCAGAGGCTCGGCAGCTTCATAGACCCGCTTCATGGTGGAGCCGTCCTTCATGTGATACAGCAGCTCCACATGCATGGAGTTTCCCGTGGGCTCCTGATGGATGAGGTCCTGATGCAGCTTTGTCAGTTTGGCAATCTCCTCCGGATCCTCCGTGAAATAGTGGGAATCATTGAGCTCATATCGGAACAGCTCCACCCGGGCCACCTGCTCCACTTCGGGGACACTGGAAACCAGCCCAAAGAAGTCCAGCTTGGTGAGGAACAGGGAACCTGCCACCACTGCGGCAATCAGAGCGAACCCACACAGGGATTTGGGATCGAACACCTTGGGACTGTGACGCAGGAGCATCATAGAAGCAAAGTAGCCGGCGACGCCGCCCAGAATCAGCAGGAACCAATAGCTGCCTGCGCCGGGGATATAGGAGAAGATGGTGAGAAAACATCCGGAGAAAACGGTGCAGGCCGGTACAAACAGGAAGCTGAGTCCGGGAAAAGCCATGAAATTCTCTGCACATTCCAGCTTGCGGAAGCGATACAGCACCAAAGAAAGAGCAATCAGGCCCAGACCAATGGCACAAAACACGGCAAGATGCTGCATGTAAGCGTCAAGCTCTTTTGCAAAGGACCACATATGGGATTGGAAAAAATCCCGGAAGACCATGGACATGAGGGGGCAGAACTTCATGAAGGAATTGACATGCACCTCAATTCCGGGCAGCAGGTGGATGTACAGGGTCTGGACCGCAAACAGCAGCAAAGGAGCGGCAGCATTGATGAGGCCATAGAGCAGCACGGCGGCAAATCTGCGGCCGGTGAGCATGACGCAGAAGATGCCCAGTCCGTAGAAGAACACAAACTGCATTACCAATACTCCGAACAAAGCCAAAACGCTTCCGCTGCAGGAGGGGATCATGCACAGGCAGAACAGGGCAGTGGGTACCAGATGCATCACAAGTCCGGCCAGCAGATGCGCGGTGAAGAAATTCTCTCTGCGAATGGGAAGACCATGCATCATCACGCATTCTCTGGGGTCGGACAGATATCCGAACAGCACCACAGCGCAGCTGATGCCATAGAGGAGGCTGGCAACGGTGAAGGAGCTGGAAAAGTGATTCAGGGTAATGTCGGTACTTGTGTCGGCGATGAGGTATCCCATGAGCAAAAACATGCCGCTCCAGAGAAGCCAGATGGGAGAAAATCGGGTAATATCCTTTTTAAAAATGGTGAAATTAGAGGACAATGTCTTTGATTTCATAATCCACACCTCCTAATTCATAGATAAAGATTTCTTCCAGGGACAAAGGAAGAATGTCGTAGTAAACGGGATTTGCGGCGGACAGGACCTCGCTGGCTCGTTCCATGGTGGAGCGAACCACCATGGTGGTGAGGCGGCCGGATTCACTGCGGTGCAGGACCTCCAGCTCTTCGGGGATCTTTCCCACCATCTGCACCTTGACGGTGTTGCCCTGCATGTCCGCCAGGCTCCGCTCCAAAAGCATCCGGCCCCGGTTCATGATTCCCACATGGTCGCAGATGTCCTCCAGCTCTCTCAGGTTGTGGCTGGAGACCAGAATGGTGGTTCCCTGCTGGGCCACATCGGACATGATGAGACTCCACACCTGACGGCGCATCACCGGGTCCAGGCCGTCCACCGGCTCATCCAGGATCATCACATCGGGACGGCTGGAAATGGTGAGCCAGAATGCCGCTTGCTTCTGCATTCCCTTGGAAAACCGCCGCACCGGGGTTTTTTTAGGCAGATTGAAGGCCTCTCCCACCTGCCGAAACAGGGTGTTGTCAAATTTAGGATAGATGCGGGCATAGAATTTTCTCATATCCTCAATGGTGGCACCGTTAAAAAAGAACAGGTCATCGGTAATGGATGCCATTTTGGATTTCACGGATGTGTTTTCGTACACCGGCTCGCCATCCAGGGTGACGCTGCCCGCATCGGGGCGGTATACTCCGGTCATGTGGCGGATGGCGGTGGATTTTCCTGCACCGTTGGGGCCTACCAGACCATAAACGGCCCCGGTGGGGATGCACAGATCCAGATTGTCAAGGGCCTTGAATCGGCCAAAGGTTTTTGTCAGATGTTTGAGTTCAAGCATGGTTGCCACCTCCTAAATGGGTTAAGCGAGAAACCAGTTCCATGGGGGAAACACCCAGGTTCACAAGGCTTTCCGCGGTTTTATCAAAGGCAGTCAGCAGTTCGGTCTTTTTATCATCGTCAACCGGCTCTTTTTTGCATACGAAGCTGCCTTTTCCCGGCAGGGAAACGATTCTTCCGGAAGATTCCAGCTCCCGATAGGCACGCTGGATGGTATTGGGATTGATGCTGAGAGAGCTGGCCATCTCCCGGACGCTGGGAAGACGGTCCCCTTCCTGCAGGATGCCGCTGTTGATCTGCTGTAGGATCTGGGAAATGATCTGCTCATACAGGGGACGAGAATCCCGGAAGTCAAAGGTTCTCATAAAAGCACTCCTTTCTCATAACTGTATTAACTGTATTAATACAGTTATGATACACCGGATACACCTGTTTGTCAATAGCAAAAACCCGGTGCTTTGGGGCATGGGGCAAAAAGAGGGAGGCCGGGTTCTCTGACTCGGCCTCCCTGGGTTCTTCTATTTTACAATGTCCGCGTAGATGGTCACATCCTCCTCAGGGGCAACCTGCCGTTGGGCTTTATATTCGGCAATGCGGTCTGCGGCCTGTCGGATGCGCCGCAGCTGCTCCTGATAGAAGGGGCCGTCTGGTTCGGCGCCGGACTGCACATCCTCAAAATACCGCTGGCCGATGGCAGTATAGGCCGTTTTGATTTTGTCCTCTTCGGCGGCAATGGAGATGGAGAGTTTTGCCTTTGAAAGGCCCCGCTTGGTGGCGGCGGCAGCAGTCTGTGCCGCAGCGGCAGCACGGTTCATAAATTCATCAAAATTTTGCATATCCGTTCCTCCTTGTGCAATATCATATGTTTTTATGGCGATCAGCGATAGAGCCAATCCATAAACCTGGCTTTGAGCCCCTTTGCGTTCGGGGCCTCCGGCTGGGCCTCTTCTAAAGCTTCGACTGCTTCTGCGGTGTCTTCTTCCGGTGCCTGCTCTTGTGCGGATTCGGGTTCTGCCTCGGGATGATTTCTGGCAGCTACGATGTTCACAAAGAGCTTGGCAGGGTCATGGTAGCGGTTGGACAGGAAATAAAGGGCCAGAACGCCGATGACGCAGATGAAAATGGAAAGAAGCTGGCTGACCCGGAGAGCGGAATCGCCGATGTACAGGCTGTCGGTGCGCAGTCCTTCAATGAAGGCACGGCCCAGACCGTACCATGCCATGTACTGCAAAGCGGTCTGTCCGTCGTATTTGCGGCGCTTGGACAGGAAATGGATGCCGATAAAGCCCACCAGATTCCACAAAGACTCATACAGGAAGGTGGGGTGCACATACTCCACCTGACCTGTGACGGTGTTCAGCAGACCCATCCGCAGGAATCCGTCGGAGGGACCGCCGAAGGCCTCCCGGTTGAAAAAGTTGCCCCAGCGGCCGATGATCTGACCGATGAGAAAGCCCAGACAGACGATATCCAGCACGGCACCGATTTTCAGCTTCTTGATTTTGCAGTAAACAATGACGCCGATGACCGCACCGATGACGCCGCCATAGATGGCCAGGCCGCCTTCCCAGATGTAAAGGCAGCGGATGGGATTGGAAGCGTATTGCTCCCAGGAGAAAATACAGTAATAGGCCCGGGCACAGATGATGGCAAAGGGGGTTACCCACAGAACACCGTCAATGAGGTCGTCCTCGGTGAGGCCGAACTGCTCCTTGCGCCGCAGGGCATAGACCACCGCCAGGCACAGCCCCAGGGCAATGATGACACCGTACCAGTGAATGCTGAGACTGCCGATTTCAATTCCTCTGGAGGGATTGAGGGTGATTCCCAGTCCGGGAAAGGAAATTTCTGAATACATAAAGCTTAGTCCTCCTCCTGCCGGGGTTCCACCAGCGCCATTGCGCAGTGTTCCGGAACCACGGCATGTTTGATGAATGTTTCCACTTCTTCTTTGGTGATGCCGGCGTAGACCTCCGGGAATTCCAGATAGCGGTCTCCGTCGAAGTGGGCACTGCACAGGCGGAAGCAGGTGCTGTCCATGCTGTCCAGGCCTCTGTATCGTCTGCCCAGACTGGAGCGCTTCAGGCGGCTGAACAGCTCCGGGTCAAGCCCCTGAGCGCCTATGCGCCGGGCCTCCTGCAAAATGGCCTCATAGACCTGCTCCGGCCGGTCGCTGTCACCGCCGCAGCTCAGAAGGCAGACCCCGGGAAGATCCTCATAGCCGCAGGCGAAAGAAGAATCGATGAGGCCCTGCTGATAAAGCCGCAGATACAGAGGGGAGGATTCTCCCATCAGGGCTTCTGCCGCCAGATCGCCCACCATCTGCTGGCGCACGGCCTGAGGCCCAAAGCCGGGCCAGGGCATTTTGAAGCCCATCTGGAAGGTGGTCATGGCCACATCCATCACCCGTCTGGTCCTGGCCTGTTTGCAGGTCATGGGCTCTTCGGGGCCGTAGTCCCGCCGGGGAAGGGGAAGGGACTCTTTGGGCAGGATCTTTTCCGCCAGGGCCGCAACCTCCTGGGGGTCTACATCGCCCACCACGCACAGCATCATGTTTGCGGGGTGATAGAATGCGCTGTAACAGTCATACAGGGTCTGGGGGGTGATTTCTCCGATGCTTTCCACCGTGCCGGCAATGGGGACCCGGACCGGGTGATGATGATACATGGCCTCGAAGAGATCCTCATAAACCTGACTGTCGGCACTGTCTTCATACATTCGGATCTCTTGGGCGATGATGCCCCGCTCCTTTTCCACGGATTCTTCCGTGAAGTAAGGGGTAGAGACAAAGGTGAGCAGAAGCTCCAGACAGCGCTGAAAATGCTCCGTACAGGTAAAATAGTAGGCGGTCATGGAATAGCTGGTGAAGGCGTTGGGATTTGCGCCCATGGCGGAAAATTCCGCCATGACATCCCGGCCCTCCAGATCGAACATCTTGTGCTCCAGATAGTGGGCCACCCCTGCGGGGGTGTGGTACTGCTTTCCCTGCCAGGTGAAGTCCGTATCAATGGAGCCGTAATTGGTGACAAAATAGGCGCATTTCTTTGTGAAGCCTTTTTTGGGCAGGACGCAGACGGGAAGGCCGTTGGGAAGGATGGTTTCATATAAGGTTTCTTCCAGCGCCGGGTATTTGGTGATGGTCATTGGGCAGCCCCCTTCAAGAAGAATATGGTATCCAGAGACACCTGCTTGGCGGCGGTCACCACATCCCGGATGGTGACCTGCTGCACGGCCTGCAGATACTGCCCGGGGTCCAGAGAGAAGCCGGACAAAAGACAGAACATATGATAATCCTCCATGCGGCCCGTGGAGTCGGGAATGGCCACCAGACTGGAGCGCATGGCCTCCTTGGCGGCTTCCAGCTCATGGCTGGAAATCTCGCCTCTCTGACAGGCCTCCAGCTGGGAGAGGATCTCCTGTTTTGCTTTTTCATAGTTGGCGGTTTCAATGCCGCAGGACACGGTGATAATGCCCTTGGCGCCGTACATGCCGGAGCTGGCATAGTAGCACAGAGACAGTTTCTCTCTGACATTCAAAAAAAGCTTGCTGGTCATATCTCCCCCGAACAGGGCGTTGAACACCATCATGGGCACAAACAGGGGATCTTTGGTGGTGACTCCGGTGGTAAAGCCCATGGAGAGCTTGCCCTGGGTCAGGTCCATGGTCTCTTCCAGATACTGCACCTGCTGTCTGCGGGGCATGGCACAGAAGGGCAGCGGTTCCAAAGTTCCCCGGGGCAGATCCCTGAGCACCTTTCGCAGACAGGCGCCGACCTGCTCCAGCGGGGTGCTGCCGGCATAAAAGAGTTCAATGCAGGAGGTTTCCAGCACCTTTTGATAGTGGGCATAGAGATTTTCCGGGGTGATGGCCTTCACATCCTCGATTTCGCCCAGACGGGAGATGCCGAAGCCGTCGTCTTTGCACATGGCCTTGAGCATCTGCTTTGACGCATAGCTCCTTTTGTCATTGATGGAGGAGGCAATGATGCTGATGAGGTTTTCCTTTTCCAGCTCCACAATGTCCCTGCGGAATGCTCCATGCTGCACGCAGGGCTTTAAGAGGATCTCGCCCAGCAGCTCCAGCATGGGCTCCAGGATCCGGTCGCCCTCCATGGCAAAGCGTTCCTCCAGAAAGCTGAGGTAAAACCCGCAGGTCTGGATCTCGCCGTTTTTCCGGACCAGAGGCCCCATCCCCGCTCCATAGAGCTGATCCAAGGCCAGAGAAATGCTTTGCATATCGGGATATTTTTCGCAGCCCTGCATGAGCACATTGGCAAGCAGTGCGTTTTTGGATGCCTCCTGCTGCCGCAGGGGCCGCAGCAGACTGAAGCTGAGACAGGCGCCCTTAAACTGCCGGGTCTCAGCGCCGCAGAGCCAGACGCCGGGCAGCAGTTCCATTCGTTGTTCCATAAACAATCGTCCTTTCAACCGGAACTTTACTCACAATTCCTTTTGGGTGCATTATATAACAATTTACCCAAAAGGGAAAGATAATTTTCCTGAAATATCACAATTCAATACACATACCTGTGGAAAGGTAAGTAAGCCGCTGCCCCAGTAGGGAACGCAGGGCCTCATACTGGGCCTTGCCCGTACAGTGGCAGGTATAGAATCGGGTGCCGCTTTCTAGGAGGACCTGCCCGATTTTGCCCAGTTCCTGTCCCTGCGGGTCCAGCTTGCTGAGGTGAAAGCCGCCGATCAGCACATGGGGAGAAAACCAGTGAATGAGATTGCAGATCCCTTTGTGGGAGCATCCGCTGAATAAAATTCGTTTTCCCCCTTCCTCCACCAGAAGATACTGCTCATGCACAAACAGGTCCGGGACATGGGCTCCCTCTGAAAGGATGCTGAACTGCCCGCTTTGGCTGTTATAAGGCCGGTGCCTGTTGTTGCAGGTGTGAAGCGCCATCCCGTCTCCCAGGGAAAAGATATCATCCACAAAATGCAGGCGGGGCTGGCTTTTTAAGTCTTGATCCAGACCAATATAGCGGTCAGGGCCGTGAAAGCAGGGGAGAAAGGCACGGCGGTTCAGATACACGGGGGCGTGAGGATTTCCCTCCAGAAACCGGCGCAGCCCGCCGCCGTGGTCATAGTGGCCGTGAGACAAAACGGCCAGATCCGCCCGGGTCAGATCAATGCCCAGTGTTTCGGCATTTTCCCAGAAGGCCCCGGTCTGCCCGGTGTCAAACAGGACCTTTTTGCTTTCGGTTTCCAGATACAGGCTCAGCCCGTGCTCTGCCTTCAGGTCGGCGGAGCTTGTGGTATTTTCGATCAAAGTCCAGATCCGCATGGCTCGTTCCTTTCTGATCCGTGCCGTGAAGGAGGTCTCCACGGCGGGTCAAGCGGGTATAAGGACGGGGCCGCCTCACCGGATAGGGAGACGGCCCCGAGTTTTTCTATACACTGTGGGATTCCACATGGGCCTTCAAAGCTTCAAAGGATGTGTTGCTGATGACATGCTCCATACGGCATGCGTCTTCCACCGCGGTTTCCGGATCTACACCCAGGTCAATGAGCCACTGGGACAAAAAGGTATGCCGTTCGTACATGCGCTCTGCAATCTCTCTGCCTTTGTCGCAGAGGAGAATGTGACCAAGTTCGTCCACCTCTACATAGCCGCCCTTGCGCAGGTTTTTGATTGCCACACTGATGCTGGGCTTCGAGAAGGACAACTCATTGGCGATGTCAATGGAGCGTACCTGTCCGTTTCGCTTCTGGAGCATGTAGATGGTTTCCAAATAATTTTCTGCTGACTCTTGTATTTTCAAACAGTATGCCTCCTTTCGCCTTTTGAAAAAGTATACCAAAAATTATAAATAAATGCAATCCTAAATACGTTCCTTTTTATGAGATCCAGCTGGGCTCCAATTCTTCCCTCATGGGAAGCTCCTCCAAAATCCTGCGGGTGATCTCCAGATACCGGTCAAAGCTGGTGGTTTTGCGAAGCTCCTTTCCCAGCTTCTGTCCGTCTTCAAAGAGACACAGCAGATACTGCCAGGCTTCCTTCAGCCGGAACATGGCGTTGCGGTCGCTGCCAAAGGCGGAGCGGTAGCCCTCCAGAAGCTCCTGGTGGAACTGTGAAAGGGTCTTTCGGTCGGGAAGGCCCCGGTCAAAGAGAGCGGGATTTCCAATCAGTCCCCGGCCTGCCATGAGGCCCTGAAGCTTGGGAAAGGCTGTTTCAATTTCCTGTATCCGGGCTTGCGTGCACAGGTCACCGTTGTAGATCACAGGGCATGTGCAGTGCTCTGCGGCCCAGCGGAAGGACTCCATGAAAACCGTCCCTTTATAAAACTGCTTTTGGACCCGTGGATGGATGGTGAGAGATTCCAGAGGAAACCGGTTCAGGACTTCCAGGATCTCAGGGAATTCCTCCGGATCTTCCAGACCCAGTCTGGTTTTTACGGAGATCTTCACGGAAGAGGCAGAAAAGATCTCTTCCAGAAATCCGTGCAGTGCCTCGGGGTCCCGAAGCATACCGGCGCCCTTGTTTTTGGACACCACGGTTCCGGAGGGACAGCCCAGATTCAGATTGACCTCCTCATAGCCCAGGTCCCTGCACACCTGACCTGCCCAGAGAAAGTCTTCCGGGGATTTGGTCAGGATCTGCGGGATGGCCCGAAAGGGCACGGAATCGGCAGGAGGGAGGTCCCGCTTTTCTCTGGCAGTGAGGCTGTGATGCATGGTGGGGGAGAGAAAGGCCATATAGTAGCAATCCACGCCGCCGAAATATTTGTGGTGCGTTTGCCTGTAGATGCTGTCTGTAAGCCCCTCCAGAGGGGCGCAATGGTGCTGCATAAGAAACTCCTTCTCGGGTTCGGAAACGTACACAGAAAAAGTCTCCTTTGCAGCAAATACAAAGGAGACTTTCAGATGGAGCGGGTAATGGGAATCGAACCCACCTCTCAACCTTGGGAAGGTCGCATTCTACCGATGAACTATACCCGCGGGAACGATTTATAGTATAGCAGATTCCAAAAAGAATTGCAACTGTTTTTATAAAAATTCTTTTCAGCCTCGCAAATTTAAACCGTCGATCACCTGAATCAGCACCTGACAGAAGGCATCGGCGGCGGTCAGGGCCTTTTCCATGGTGTCACCGGTGGTGCCCACCTCCAGAACAATGGAGCCGGGGGCGGCGTGCTGGTTATATCGCTGGGGATAGAAGAGAAGGGGACGGGCAAGCCCCGGGAACTGCCGGTCCATCTGGGCTTGCAGCTTCAAGGCCCAGCTGAGATTTTTCTCCCAGGTGGGGTGATACAGACCGCCTTCGTCGCTGCCGATGACCAGCATGACCTGGGCACTTTGGGTGCCGTTTACAATGGCGCTTGTGGCATACTGCTCGTGGTTTTCCAACTCCACCGCATCCCGGTGCACATCGATCACCATTTGAATGGTGGGATACTTTTCCATCCAGTAGGAGATGGTTTCCATGGCTCTGGAATAGGAATGATTATAAGAGGGCTGGTCATGAAAGGTCTTGTCGTGAATCACGGGAATCCCCGCCTCCTCCAGCCGCTGGGCAACCAGGGTCCCTACCTTTACCACGCTGCGTTCCTCGTCCTGACAGCGATAGGGGGTGCCGGATGTGTATTCCCAGCCGGGAGACTGAGTATAGCTTTCGGAGGCGTGGGTGTGCAGGACCAGGATTCTGGGCTCCGTACCGGAAAAGTCCAGCTCCACCGGCTTTTCCATGAGGGCCGGCAGATCCGGCTGATAGTCTCCGCAGATCTTTACCTCGATGGACTGGGCCAGCTCCCCGGGGAAGGACAGCCGTTCATGCGCTTCCGGGGTCCAGGTGGGAAAATCAAAGACCTTCGTGGGCACCTGGCTTTCCCCGGCATCGGGAAGAACCGCCGGGGCCTTCCGCGGCTGCGGCTGAGAATCTTCCGGCTCCGGGTCCGGGGATGCGATCAGCCCGGTTTGCAGATACAGAAAAAAGGATGCCAGCTGACTTTCATGCCCCTGGGAGGCCGTCGCAAGGCTGCTTCCTCCCAGACGCAGCAGAAGCGCCAGCAGCACAACGCCCAGGCAGACCCTGTTTACCTGTTTTCCCCGTTTTTCCATAGCCCCTCCTTGGTGCGTCCTATTCCGGCCGCTTCCACCGCTTTCTGGTGGGCAGGGTGGCCCGAAGCTGCCGGAAAAAGTCTTTCAGAACCTGGGTACATTCCTCCTCCAGAACCCCAGGCACGGATTGCGGATGATGATTGAATTGTGCTTCAAAGAGATTGCACACAGAGCCGCAGGCCCCGGCCTTCCCATCGGAGGCTCCATACACCACCCGGGGGATCCGGGCGTTGATAATGGCCCCGGCACACAAGGGGCAGGGCACCAGGGTCACATACAGGGTGCATTGCCAAAGCCTCCAGCCGTTTAAGGTTTTACAGGCCTGCTCAATGGCCTCCAGCTCTGCATGAGACAGTGCATTTTTCGATTTCTCCCGACGGTTCCGGCCCCGGCCCACCACCTGGTCGCCCAGGGTGACCACGCAGCCCACGGGAACTTCTCCCTCTTGTGCCGCCTGCCGTGCCAGCTCCAGGGCCAGCTCCATAAATTGGGTATCTTCCAAGGATAACACCTCCACGGCATCATCATACCCGATTTTTCTCCCCGGGTCAACGGGGGGACCGGCGGTGTGTACTCAGCATACCACGGCGGCCCTGAAAAATTGGGAAATGGAGCGCAGTGGAAAATTTCCTTCATGATCCCCTACAGCAGGGAAGTCACCAGCCACACAAGCCCCATGGCCACCGCACCCAGAGTGACGCACAGAGGCTCTTTCATCCGCCCCTGGCCCCCGGGGGGAGTGGGATAGCCTGCGGCCTCCTTGGCCTGCCGCAGAAGCTGCCGTTGAGAAATGCCGTTTTTCCCCACTGCATCGTCCCGCAGGATAAAGATGGCCTGCTCAAACAAAGGCTCATCCGGCGCCTTTACCACAATGACCTGTCTGGAAATTCCTTTTACCATATTCTACCGCCTCCCTTTTACTCCATTGTCTCCACAAAAGAGAACTTTCATACGCAGCCGGAACCCCTTTCGGGAAACGGGCAGATGCATCCCCCGCAGGCCTGGAAAAAATCGGAAGAAAACGAAGAAAACATGGAAAAATCCGGCGAATAACTGAATATTATTTTGTGTCAACGGAGCCAGGAAGTTGAAGGATCTGTCAGATGATTATGTAAACACGAACAAATGTTCAAAAATCAGGAAAATAGAAGCGGAATCGACATAATATGACAAAAAATAATACACAGTTATTCGAAAAAGAGATTGATTTTTTCTCTGCGGGAGGTTATACTACATGTAGTGGAGTAAAAGGGTTAATTTGTGGTGTAATGTGGAGTGAGGTGAGGACAAGTGATCGGCAAGTATACAGCCAAGGTAGACGAAAAGGGCAGATTGTTTGTCCCTGCGAAGCTCCGTGGAGAGCTGGGGGAGACTTTTTATGTTACGGTTGGCTTTCACGGCAACCGCCGCTGCCTCACAGCCTATACCCAGGAAAGCTGGGATCAGCTCAATGAGCGGTACAACGCAATGACTCTGGCACAGAAATCCGGTCCCATTGGCTTCATCTTTAACAATGCTGTGGAGTGCGTGCCGGACCGCCAGTTCCGGTTTCTTTTATCTGCAAACCTGTTCCAGTATGCCGGCATCAGCCGGGATGTGGTCATCGTGGGTCAGGCCGGCCAGGCCGAGATCTGGGATGCGGCAGCCTATGCAGACTACGAGCAGGAAATGCTGACCCCTGAAAACCTCATGGCATCCCTGGAGGCGATTGGACTGTGATAACCTTTAACCATAAATCTGTCCTTCTGGAGGAATGCCTTCAGGGGCTCAATATCAGGCCGGACGGCATCTATGTGGATGGCACCCTGGGCGGTGCTGGTCACTCCAGCCGCATTGCGGCCCTTCTTACCACCGGCAGACTCATCGGCATTGACCGGGATCAGGTGGCCCTGCAGGCGGCAGGGCAGCGGCTGGCTCCCTTTGGGGACCGAGTGACTCTGGTCCATTCCAATTTTCAGGAAATTGCAGGAATCCTTCGGGATCTGAAGATCCCGGGGGTGGACGGAATTTTGCTGGATCTGGGTGTGTCCTCTCCGCAGCTGGACGACGGCCAGCGGGGCTTTTCCTATATGGCCGATGCGCCTCTGGATATGCGTATGGACAGATCCACGGGAATCACCGCCTATGATGTGGTGAACGGCTGGTCCCGGGAAGAGCTTCGCCGGATCCTATATGATTACGGGGAAGAGCGCTACGCCCCCCAGATCGCTTCCGCCATTGAGCGGCGCAGAAGCCAGAAGCCAGTGGAAACCACCCTGGAGCTGGTGGACATTATCCGGAGCGCCATGCCTCCTCAGGCCCTCAGAGAAAAGCAGCACCCGGCAAAGCGAAGCTTTCAGGCCATCCGCATTGCGGTCAATGACGAGCTGGGCGCGGTGGAGAAGGTCATGAAAGATGCCACGGACTGCCTGAATCCGGGAGGACGGCTGGCAGTCATCACCTTCCATTCCCTGGAGGACCGGATCGTAAAGAGTGCCATGCAGGCAAAGGCCAGGGGCTGCACCTGCCCGCCGGAGTTTCCGGTGTGCGTCTGCGGCAAAAAGCCCGTGGTAAAGATCATTTCCAGAAAACCCATTACCTCTACCAAAGAAGAGTTGGAAGATAATCCCAGAGCCAGAAGCGCAAAGCTTCGGGTCTGTGAAAAATTGTAAGGACGCCGGCTGATGCAAAACGCTGGCTGAAAGGAGGCCGGAACATGGCAATCTATGACAATCTGGCAAGAGCAGACTACCCCGTAAACGGTTCTGCCGCTGTGGAACCGGCCTATATTCCGGAACCCAGGCGAAGAACCACCGGAAAACCCGCCAACAAAAGAAGACCCGCCCAGAAGAAAAAGGCTGCGGCCAATTCCGTGGAGCGGCAGAAAATGGTGGTGGCGCCCTTCGGCGTGGCAGGCGTGATCGTGGCAATGACCATGCTGGTGCTGGTGATTTTCGGCTATGCTCAGGTATACCAGTCCGCCAGCAAGGTAGGAGAGCTGGAAGATGAGCTGTCTACCCTCGCAGAGGAAAACAGCAAGCTGAGTAATGAATATAACAGCAGCATTGATCTGAAAAACATCGAGGAAAGAGCCAGAGAGCTGGGAATGCAGCAGCCTTCCGAAAAACAGATCATTGCCCTTCAGGTTTCCGCAGAAGACACTGTGGTTGTGGCCCAAAAGAGTTCTTCCAACCCCATTGTGGCGGCTTGGGAGGCAATCGTGGAGACGGCGCAGGGGCTGCTGGAATATCTGAGCTAAGAGAACATAGAATTTGACATGGGTAAGTTGGTGGGCAGTGAGGGATTCTTCTTACTGCCCACTTCCTGCACTGACCCAAATTCAGAAAGCACCGGGTGGCACTATGAAATCCAAACGTAATCAAAAACAATCTTCCAAAAAGACAGGGCGGCAGGGCAGAGTCCGGGCTGACCTACAGATGCTGCGCCGCACCGGGGTTGTCATGATCCTGTGCGGCATTGTCGCGTTTATTCCGGTGGCCGGGATGCTGACCAATCTGATGGTCTTCCGCCATGACGAGTATGCCCAGCGGGCCCTCAATAATCAGACCCGCACCACCACGGTAACGGCGTCCCGGGGTTCCATCTATGACCGGAATATGAATGTCCTGGCAGAGTCTGCCAGCGTAGAAAATGTGTTTTTAGACCCCAAGGAGCTGCACGATAATAAGGTGGACATCAATCTGGTGGCCAATACCCTGGGCGGCATTCTGGAACTGGAGCCTGCATGGATCAAAGAGCAGGCAGAAGATGTTACCATGCGCTATAAGGTCCTGGCAAGGAAGCAGCCTCCCAATGTTACAGACCAGATCCGTTCCTTTATCAAAGAAAACGAGATCATCGGCATCCACATGGAGCCGGATTCCAAGCGTGTCTATCCCAACGGTCCTCTGGCCTCCCAGGTCCTGGGCTTCACGAACTCCAGCAATCAGGGCGCAGAGGGTCTGGAAGCCTACTATAACCGGATCCTGGAGGGAACTGAGGGAAAGGTCATTACCACAAAGGGCAACTATGAGACGGAAATGCCCTATTCCTATGAAAAGTATTACGAAGCTTCCGACGGCAACAGCCTGGTTCTGACCGTGGACAACACCGTTCAGTATTATCTGGACAAGAACCTCACTGCGGCGGTAGAGAAATATGATGTGCAGAACGGTGCCTTTGGCATTGTAATGGATGTAAACACCGGGGAAATTCTGGCAATGACCACCCTGGGCAACTATGACCCAAATCGCTATCTGGAAATCAGCGACCCCCGTGTGGCTCAGGAGCTGGAAAAGATGAGACGCTCCTATATGGTCTTTCCCCAAAACAGTGAAAACTACATAGCAGGGGAGACTGCGTATGAAGAGGCCCTTATTGAGGCACGACTGGCCCAGTGGAGAAACCGGGTGGTTTCCGATGGTTATGAGCCCGGCTCCACCTTTAAGATCGTCACCATGGCGGCTGCCCTGGAGGAAGGCACAACCACCCTCAACGACAGCTTCTACTGCGCCGGACAGGAGACCTTCTACGGCCGTTCAGACCCCCTTCACTGTTGGAAGCATGAGGGCCACGGCGCACAGACCACCTCTCAGGCCCTGCAAAATTCCTGCAACCTGGCGTTGGCCCATATCGGCCTGAAGCTGGGAGGCGATCGATTCTATGAATATTACAAGGCCTTTGGTCTTCTGGAACCCACAGGCATTGGGCTGCCCGGCGAGGCCAGCGGCTATTTCTTCCCGGAAAGCCTGATTACAGACCCCAACGCCGACGGCTATGATGCTGCCGTCATCGCTACCTCCTTTGGACAGACCTTTACCATCACCCCGCTTCAGCTGGTGCGGGCCATTTCCTGCGTGGTGAACGGCGGCAGGCTGATGCAGCCCTATATTGTGGGAGAAG
>JARIBV010000036.1 GCA_029257335.1 Faecousia sp. | reverse complement strand
ATGACATCCTTCTCGATGACCTTGTTGTCCATGAACATGTTGATGCCGTCACCGCCGCTGAGCAGCATATAGTTGTGAGAGGCCAGGCTGTAGGTGGCATTCAGGTCGATGGGCTCATATGCGTTGTCCTTGTTGAGGACCTGCACATCCTTTACACGGCGGTCGCCGGCAACTTCCACAAACATCTTGTCGTCGTCCAGTACAACACTGGATTCCACATCGGTGTCGATGGTGTATTTCAGGCCGGAGACCTGAAGGAAGCCGCCGTTTGCGTCAGGGGCGGAACGGGAGGCCATTTCCAGAGCATCCACGATCTCCTGACCGGTGGCCTCGACGGAGCAGGCGGTGTTGCCAAAGGGATGGACTGCGATCACATCGCCGTAGGTGATATCACCTGCGGGAATGTCGGCACGGATGCCGCCGCCGTTGACGAAGGCAATGTCTGTCTTCAGGATGGTGCGGTAGGCGTCGGCGCAGAGGTCACCCAGGTTGGTTTCCTGGCTGCGGATGAGGCGGTTGCCGGAGGTGGGGTTGTTGACAGCCAGAGCAACCTCGGTCTTTGCAACCACCTCGTTGAGCTTGCCCTGGAACTGAGCCTGGATGCTCTTGATGTGCTCATCGGTTGCAGCGTCTACTTCGGTGTAGTTGTTTACCAGCTCGGAGGTGATTTTGCCATCGGCAGAAATGGTCATCTTGCCGATGTTCATGAGTTTGGTGCCGGTGGAGGAGAGAAGCACATCGTTGCCCTCTTTATCCTTCACGATCTGGCCCTCGATGGTGCTGTGGGAATGGCCGTCGATCATTGCATCAAAGCCGGTGGTGTTGGCGATCACATCGGTGGAACGCCAGGGAGCGGACTGCTCGTCAATGCCGAGGTGGCCCAGACCGATGATGTAGTCAGCGCCCTCTTCCTTTGCGGCATCCACGGACTTCTGAACTGCCTCGTACAGCTCCTGACCTTCATTTCCCTGGCAGAAGCCATAGATGTAGTTGCCGTTCTCATCCTGGAAGTAGGTGGGAGTGGACTTGGTAATGGTCTCGGGGGTGGCAATGCCCACATAGGCGACCTTGACATCGCCGTAGGTCTCGATGGCATAGGCGTCCGTCACGGTCTTGTTGGTGCGAAGATCCATGAAGTTGCAGGAGAGGTATTTGGCCTTGGACTCGGTCAGAAGAGACAGGGCCTTGTCCATACCATAATCGAATTCATGGTTGCCATAGGTGGCGAAATCATAGCCCACATAGTTCATGATATCCACCAGATAGTCACCATCAGACAAGGTGCCAATGGCCTCGCCCTGGATGGCGTCACCGGCGTCTACCAGGACCACATTGTTGTGGGTGGCCTCCATCTCCTTCTTATAGGCTGCCAGGTTGGCATAGCCCATGGAGCCCTTGGGCTTATCCGTGTCTACGCCGCAGTGCACATCGTTGGTGTACAGGATCACAATGTCATCCGACTTGGTTTCGGCAGCGAAAGCCATGGTCGGAAGCACGGTAAGAACCATCACCAGTGCCAGCAGCACAGACAAAACACGATTTGAAATCTTGCTTCTCATGTTACATCCTCCTTGAAATATAGAATAAATTTTTATGAAAGCCGGGATATGACTTTCATTACCATTTTATCAAATATATGCCACCATTTCAATGGGAGTTTTGTATAGTTTTGGCATTATTTGCGAGAAATTCTCAACAAAAATGTGAAGGATAATCTATGAAAAATGTGAATATTGTATGAATGAAATAAAAGAGAAAAAAGAAATGGGACCGTTCCACGGTTTCGTGAAACGGCCCCAGTCATTATTCGGGAAGGACACGCTTTGCCTTAAAGCAGTTGGTTTCAAAATAGTCGGTTCCGATGGGGTCCACTACCACGCCACGCTCACTGTTGGCGGCGTGAATGTACTGGTTTTCCCCGACATAAATACCCACGTGGGTAATATCGTCCACACTCTGGGTGGGGGAGAAGAACAGAAGATCACCTGGCAGAAGCTCCAGAAGGCTGACCTCTCTGCCGATCTTGCTTTCCCACTGGTCCGTGGCGGTACGGCCCAACTTGAATCCGAACTTTCCGAAGACATGATACACAAGACCGGAGCAGTCAAAGCCGCTGTCCGGATCGCTGCCGCCCCATACATAGGGCTTGCCTTCAAACTGCAGGGCATAGGCCACCAGTTCCTCCGCCAGGGGACGGGAGCCGGGAAGTCCTTCCTCCGGCTGCCAGTCCACAAAGAAGTTGTAAGACCGGAAGAACAGGGCAAGTGCTTCCTGACAGGTGGTTTCTTTCTGGGGATACAACCGGTCGCCGTCGCCCTTGACGATGCCAAGACCTACCAGCAGTCTGGTGCTGGCCAGGGCGTAGTTGTGCAGCTCCTGTGCATCCTGGAACCGGTTCAGATCTACCTTCACATCGTCGGTCTCGGGATAGCCCAGGACCTCCAGGAAGTTGGAAGAGATCTTAAAGAACTGCTCCTTGGTAATGGGGTTGTCCGGCAGGAAGGTTCCATTGGGGAAGCCGTCCACGATCCCCAGCTTGTGGGCCAAAGTCACGGTGCTGTCCTTTACATCGGAGAAAGGAGAGGGACCGGCCTGAGGATCGGTGTTGGGTCTGATGGCCAGGTAGGCATTGACGGCCACATAGCACATCTCCCGGCGGGTAATGGAGCTTTTCATGTTCCGTCCCACAAGGAGCTGAGGGATGAGCCCCTGCTTGTCCATGGGAAGCAGCTCTTTTTTTGCCCAGCCGCTCATATTGGGATATTTCTGGTCAAAAGGAACATCCGGCTTCACGGGAGGGTGGGGTTCACCGGGGACAGGGGGAGCAAAACCTTCCTGGGCACACAGGAACTGATAAGCGCGGTAGAACATGACCAAAGCCTGCTCACAGGTGGTGAGACGAGCGGGGGAAAGGCCGATTTCGTTTCCTTCCACCACCTGGATACCCACCACAAGACTGGCGGCATCTCTGGCCCAGGAAGAAAGTTCATCTGCATCGGCAAACTGCGACAGATCTGCAAAGTGCTTTTCCGTGGGGGTCCAGCCTGCTGCGTGGAGGAACTGCTCCACAAATACGAAGAACTCCTGGCGGGACAGAAGCCGGTCGGGACGGAAGGTGCCGTCTTCATAGCCGTTTACCAGGCCCATGGCATAAGCCTTGGCCACGACGATGTCCTCCGTGTCGGTAAAGGGCTTGGGATTGGTCACAGAGATTTCTTTTCCTATGTAGGTTTCAAAAACATGCACGGCGGTGATGCACATTTCCAGACGGGAGACATCCCCTTTCAGACTGTCCAGCTCCTGGAAATAGGGAGGCAGAAGATTCTGGCTCATCATTTCGTCCAACTCTTCTTTTGCCCAGTTGCTGCTTTCTCCATAGGCGCTGACCTGCGGGATCAGGGAAAACAGCACCGTGAGCGCCAGCAGCAGGGAAAAAATACGAATGGTTCTGTGATTTCTTACCTTCAACATGTACAGCTCATACCTCCATATTCAGTTCCAGTTCCACGGGACAGTGGTCAGATCCAAAGATCTCCGGGTGGATTTCTGCTTTTTCGATGTTTGCATTCAGCTCCTTGGAAACCAGGAAATAGTCAATGCGCCATCCGGCGTTATTCTTTCTGGCGTTGAAGCGATAGCTCCACCAGCTGTAGGCCCCCACCGCATCGGGATGAAGATAGCGGAAGGTATCCGTAAATCCGGCCTCCAGAAGGGTGGTAAAGCTTTCACGCTCCTGATCGGAAAAGCCTGCGTTGCCTCGGTTGGGACCGGGATTTTTCAGGTCGATCTCCTGATGGGCCACATTGAGATCTCCGCAGACAATGACGGGCTTGCCGGCAGCCAGAGAAGAGAGCTTCTCCCGAAAAGCCTTGTCCCAGGCCAGACGGTGATCGATGCGCTTGAGTCCGTCCTGGGCGTTGGGGGTATAACAGGTAGCAATATAACAGGAGTCATACTCCAAAATAATCAGGCGGCCTTCGGTGTCCAGCTCCTCCACACCCACGACGTAGGTGACGCTGATGGGGGGCTTTTTCGCAAAAATAGCGGTGCCGGAATATCCCTTTTTCTGGGCAGAGCACCAGAACTGGGCATACCCTGGCAATTCCAGCTGAATTTGCTCCGGCTGAAGCTTGGTCTCTTGCAGGCAAAAAAAGTCGGCATCCAGTGCAGCAAAGGAATCCATAAATCCCTTCTGCATACAGGCCCGCAGACCATTGACATTCCAGGAAATTAGCCGCAAGGCATTCACTCCTTTCGGTTTTTTATGAACATATAATGTCCTTACGGTACATCATACCAAAAAAGAGAAGAAAAAACAACCGGCGCCATAAAAATGTTACAATTTCGTAAAAATTTAAAGAACAAATAATCACACCGAATTTGTGGAAAAACGGGGCTGTCTCAACAAAAAGAGACAGCCCCTGTGGAAAAATCAGACATTAAACAGGAAGTTGACAATATCGCCGTCCTGCATGACATATTCCTTGCCTTCGCTTCTGACCAGACCCTTGGATTTGGCGTTGGCCATGGTGAGGCAGGCTTTCATATCCTCGAAGGCGATCACCTCGGCACGGATGAAGCCCCGCTCGAAGTCGGTGTGGATCTTACCGGCGGCCTGAGGCGCCTTGGTGCCCTTCTTGATGGTCCAGGCACGGCATTCGTCGGGACCGGCGGTGAGGAAGGAGATGAGACCCAGCAAAGCGTAGCTGCTGCGGATCAGCCGGTCCAGTCCGGATTCCTTGAGCCCCAGCTCTTCCATGAACATGGCCTTTTCCTCCGGGTCCTCCAGCTCGGCAATGTCGGCCTCCAGCTTGGCGCAGATGGGCAGACACTGACTGCCCTCCCGTTCGGCCAGCTCCTTGACCTTGCAATAGTGCACACTGCTTTCCGGATCGTTGACCTCCGCCTCGGAGAGGTTGGCGGCATAGATGGTCTTTTTGAGGGTCAGAAGGTCAGAGGTGGCAATGAGGGCCATGTCATCGTCGGAGCACTCAAAGGTGCGGGCCAGATTGCCCTCGTTCAGGTGATTGAGAAGGCCCTGGAACACTTCAATCTCGTGGACGAACCGCTTGTCGCCGCTTTTTGCGGATTTCTGCGCCTTGTCCAGACGGCGCTCCACCATTTCGGTGTCGGCCATAATGAGCTCCAGATTGATGATGTCGATATCACGCAGAGGGTCTGTGGAGCCTTCCACATGGGTCACATTGGAATCTTCAAAGCAGCGCACCACATGAACAATGGCGTCGGTGGTGCGGATGTTGGACAGGAACTTGTTGCCCAGGCCTTCTCCTTTAGAGGCGCCCTTCACGAGACCGGCAATGTCCACGAATTCGATGACGGCAGGAGTAAACTTTTTGGGGTTGTGCTGCTCCCGCAGCCATTCCAGACGCTCATCGGGAACGGGGACCACGCCCACATTGGGGTCGATGGTGCAGAAGGCATAGTTGTCGGCAGGAACGCCGGCATTGGTGATCGCATTAAAGAGGGTGGACTTTCCCACATTGGGCAGTCCCACGATACCTAATTTCATATCTATTCTATCTCCTTTATCCTGGTAAGGTTTTTACAGGGCCATTGCGAGTATGTGGGGCATCCAAAAGACCAATCCCGCCTCTCGCGCAAGACGGCTTTTCTTCCACGCAGAAAGTCAAGCCTAACACGATTTCCTATTATAGCGTAAAACTTACTGTTTTTCAATACGAATACCGGGGAAATTGGCAATGGGACCGGAGGAAACCACCGGAGCTTTTTGCGTAAAACGATACCTCCATTTTCTGGGATGGAGACGGATGGAATATCCGAGCTGCTGCAAGGACAGACGAATGAAGGCAAAATAAGAGGGCTTGCTGCCTGCTTTGCACAGCCAACAAGCCCATTCGGCGGCTTCAAAAATTTTTAGATCACAGGACGATCCTGCACCGGACCGGTAATCAGTTCGCTGTGCGGCAGGGTTTCGATCCAGTTACAGAATGCGACCCATTCGGGAAGGCGATGATTCTTTCTCTGGTTGTATATTGTTTTCAGCTGCCTGTAGTTGGTTGTCATTCCTGCGGTGATTTCGAATCCGGCGGGGTTGTTGTAGAGGATCTCAAGGTACTTTCTTTTCTTCTCTTCTTGAGATGCATCGGATTCGCACAGCTGATTGTATTCGGCAACTTTCTCCTTGACAATCTCTACGATCCTCTGGTCTACATATGCGTTGTATGCCTCACCGAGATCAAACTTCGTAATTCGGTGCATGGTGCTCTGCGAGCTGACAAAGTCAAGAAAATGATATCGCTCCGCCTCAACCCAGCCTTTGTTGGAAAACTTAAAATCAAACTGAACAATAATACCGTTGAGCCAGTTATCGTGCCCGGCGCCACGCTCGCTCTGGGCAAGCGCCACAATGCCTTTTGTAAGTTCCCCGTTGAGAGAGTCGGTATCGACTGACATGGGAAACTTGGCTCGCCGAATGCTGCCTTTCAGTCCGAATACCTTTGCATGAGACACACAACTGCAATCCTCTACGACATATACATCGCTATCGAGCAGCCCCTTCTGATAGCCAACATCGTGCCCCGCCAAAAAGCCGGCATTGTATGCCTCTTGTGCTGAAGTATATGGAAGCATCCTTGGTCACCCCGGTTACAGCGTGGTGCGG
>JARIBV010000082.1 GCA_029257335.1 Faecousia sp. | reverse complement strand
CCGATCTGGAGCGTGTCATGGCCCGGGTGATTACAGGTTCCGCCAACGGCCGGGATCTGCTCAGTCTGGCCCAGGGCTGCACCCCTCTGCCGGAATTAAAGCAGCAGATCCGTCGTCTGGACAGCCCCCTGATGAAACGCATTGCCGATGCAATAGATGATTTGCAGGACTGTCACAACCTCATTACCAAAGCATTGGTGGATGATCCCCCCTTCACCATTCGGGAAGGCGGTCTCATTCGTCCCGGTGCCGACCCGGAAATTGACCGCATCCGTGATATTATGAACGGCGGCACCGGAACCATTGCCGGCATTGAGGCCACGGAACGGGAACGCACCGGAATCCGCACCTTAAAAGTGGGGTATAACCGTGTATTCGGATACTATATTGAAATTTCCAAGTCTTTCCAGGACCAGGTCCCGGAGGACTACATCCGTAAGCAGACCCTGGCAAACTGCGAACGCTACATTACACCCCAGTTAAAGGAACTGGAATCCACCATTTTAACCGCAAAAGACCAGATCACCACGCTGGAATACAACTTCTTTGTCCGACTCCGTGACTTTGTGGCAAAGCAGTCCCAGCGGGTGCAGGACACCGCCACTGCGGTTGCCGCCGCAGATGTGCTGTGCTCTCTGGCTGCCGTCGCTGCCCAGCGAGGCTATTGCCGCCCGGAAATCACATCCGGGCAGGAAATCCAAATCACAGACGGACGCCATCCCGTGGTGGAACAGATGCTGAAAGACAGCCTCTTTGTTCCCAATGACACGGAGCTGGGAACCAACGGAACTCAGGTTGCCATCATCACCGGCCCCAACATGGCGGGCAAGTCCACCTATATGCGCCAAGTGGCTCTGATTGTCATTATGGCCCAGATGGGGTCCTTTGTCCCGGCCCGGGCCGCCCGGCTGGGCATTGTGGATCAGGTCTTTACTCGGATCGGCGCCAGTGATGACCTGTCCTCCGGGCAGTCCACCTTCATGGTAGAGATGAACGAGGTTGCCCAGATTTTGAAGCATGCCACAGCAAGAAGCCTGCTGATTCTGGACGAAATCGGAAGAGGCACATCCACCTTTGACGGCATGGCCATTGCCCGAGCCGTGCTGGAGCATGCCGCCAATCCCCGGAAGCTGGGAGCAAAAACTCTTTTTGCCACACACTATCACGAGCTGAGCGATATTGAAGATCAGCTTCCCAATGTAAAAAATTATAATATTGCCGTAAAAAAGCGTGGAACTCAGATGATTTTCCTCCGTAAAATCATCCCCGGAGCAGCCGACGAGTCCTACGGCGTAGAGGTAGCCAATCTGGCAGGCCTCCCCGCTTCCGTCATCACCCGGGCCAGACAGCTTCTCAAGGAGCTGGAATCCCAGGCCCCCGGGCAGTCTGCACCCAAGGCAGAAACAGAGCCGGACCAGGTCTCCATGCTGGACATGACTGCCCAATCCCTGTGTCAGGAGCTGGAGAAGATTTCCGTGGAAACCCTCACCCCCATCGAAGCTCTGAACACCCTGTATCGACTGAAGCAGATGCTGTAATATTCGGAGAAGCTTATGAACGAATCAAAACGACTATCCATTTCCATGACCACCCGGGAGCTGGTTCTGGGCTGGCTGTATGTCCCCATACAGCTGGTCTTTCTGGCACCGCTCCTGCAATTTCTGTTTCGTTTTATGAACTGGCCCATGAATACGCCTGTCCGTGTGGTATGGTTCAACGGGATCTTTTGGACCGTGAATTTTCTGGTTACCATTGTGATCTACCACCGCTTTCTCGGGCTCTCGCTGACACAGCTCCGTAAACGCTTTGTTGGCTTTATTGAGGCTGTGGTTCTGGGTCTTGTGATGTACAGGGCCATGAGCTGGTTGATTGCCCTGTGTATCCGCTTTCTGCAGCCCGTGTATCAGAATATCAATGACAGTTCCATTGCGGATATGGCACGGATCAATCCCACCATCATTCTGATTGGCACTGTTTTGCTGGTCCCCGTTGCGGAGGAATGCATTTTCCGGGGTCTTATTTTCCGGGGAATCTTCCAGAAAAGCAGACTGGCCGCCTATATAACATCCACTGTTTTGTTTGGATTTCTCCATGTTTACGGATACATCGGCACATATCCCGCAACCGATATTGTCATTCATACCCTGAGCTACCTCCCCGCAGGCATTGCTCTGGGCTGGGCCTACGAAAAGGCCGACACCATCATGGCCCCCGTGTTAATGCATGCCATCATCAACGCTGTGGCCTTCAGCGTTCTTACCTGAAAAGGAGGTATCTTATGGCGAACATCATCCAGCTTTCCCCCCATATTGCAAACATGATTGCCGCCGGTGAGGTGGTGGAGCGGCCTGCCTCCGTGGTAAAGGAGCTGGTAGAAAACGCCGTAGATGCCGGAGCCACCAAGGTGACCGTTGAGCTTCGCGGCGGCGGCATGACATTCCTGCGGGTCACGGATAACGGCTGCGGCATGAGCCGGGAGGATGCACGAACCGCCTTTCTGCGCCATGCCACATCCAAGCTCCGCTGTGCGGAGGATTTGGGCGCCATTGGCACCATGGGCTTCCGCGGGGAAGCGCTGGCCGCCATTTCTTCCGTGTCCCGGATCGATCTGCTCACCAAAACCCGGGGCGAAGTGGAGGGCGTAAGCCTTCATCTGGAGGCCGGCACCATCACGCAGGAATCGGAAGCCGGCTGCCCGGAGGGCACCACCATCATCATCCGGGATCTGTTTTTCAACACTCCCGCCCGGATGAAGTTTATGAAGCAGGACTCCGTGGAGGCCGGTGCCGCTGCGGGTATCATCCAAAGACAGGCTCTGGCACACCCAGAGGTTGCCATCCGTTTTCTTCGGGACGGGAAAGAAATTCTGAACACCCCCGGCGACGGCCAGCTTCTGTCCGCCATGGCGGGCGTTTACGGGCGGGAGGCTGCGGCTATGATTCCCGTAGAGAGCCACTGGGAGAAAAACACCGTCTCCGGATTCGTCTCCAAGCCCACACAGTCCCGGCCCAGCCGGACCCATCAGGTCTTTTTTGTCAACGGCCGGCCCGTAAAATCCAAGCTGCTCCAGTCCGCTCTGGAGGAGGCCTATCGGAATCAGATCATGGTGGGAAAATTTCCCGCCTGTGTGCTCCATCTCAACCTTCCGCCCAACCGGGTGGATGTCAATGTCCATCCGGCCAAAACGGAAGTAAAATTTCTTTCGGAGCGAGAGGCCTTTGACTGCGTCCACTATGGCGTTCTGGCTGCCCTGAACAAAACACAGGACCGACCCGATCTTCATCTGGGAAAGACTTCCGGTGCCGTTCCCGTTCAGCCCAAGCCGGAAAGCACCTTCCGCACCATGAATGTGCAGGAATACAAGGAATTTACCAACATTCTGAATCACGCCCCAAAGCCGGAGCCAAAGCAGGCACAGGCGGTGCTGGAGGCCATGCGCCTGTCAGAGCCTGTGATGATCCCTGCCGCCAAATCCAGTTCTGCGGAGCCTTCCTCTTCTTTCGTGAAGAAGGCGCCGCCGGTTTCCCCTGCTCCCCTGCCCCGTCAGGAATCCCTCGATCTTCCCCGGATCCCCTCTGACGAACCGGCTGCCTGTCCCGTCACGATTCCCTCCGAGTCCCCCGTCCCTGTGGAGGATTTCACAGAAACAGAGGAGCCTCAGCCCTTTGCGGAAGCGTTGCCCCATTGCGAAGAGCCGGAGCAGGTCACTCTTCCCATGCCGGAGGCACAGTCTTTCACCGTGCTGGGCGAGCTGTTCAACACCTACATTGTGGTGCAGCAGGGGGATGATGCCTTTCTCATTGACAAGCACGCCGCCCACGAGCGGGTGCTGTTTGAAAAGCTCCGGGCGCAAAAACAGGAAATCGCCTCTCAAAGTCTTTTGGAACCCCAGGTATGCCGTCTGGGTGCCGAAGGCACCGCCGAAATCTTGGCGCAAAAAGCCCTTGTAGCAGAATTGGGTTATGAAGTGGAGGAATTTGGGGAAGAAACCCTGCTGCTGCGTCAGATTCCCATGGACATTACTCCAATCCAGGCAGCGGAATGTCTTGCCGACCTGGCTCAGGATCTTCTTACCGGATGCCGGGAGGACCGGGACTCCATCCGGGACAATATTCTGCACACCATGGCCTGCAAGGCCGCCATCAAAGCCGGCTGGCACACAGACCCTCTGGAGCGTGAAGCTCTGGTGCGTCAGGTGCTGAGTCGGGAAGATTTAAAATACTGTCCCCACGGCCGACCCATCTGCGTTCACCTCAGCAGACAGATGCTGGAACGGCAGTTCGGCCGGGCTTGAGGAGGCATCACATGGATAAAATGATCTGTATTGCCGGCCCCACTGCATCAGGCAAAACAGACCTGGCGGTATGGCTTGCCAAAGAGCTGGACGGCGAAGTGGTTTCCTGCGACTCCATGCAGGTCTACCGCCGTATGAACATCGGCACTGCCAAGCCCGCCAGAGAAGAAATGCAGGGAATCCCTCACCACATGCTGGACATTGTGGAGCCGGGAGAACCTATGTCCGTAGGAAAGTTCACAGACATGGCCGCCCCCATCGTGGAAGATATTTTGCGTCGGGGGAAGGTCCCCATTTTGGCAGGCGGCACCGGCCTTTATATGGATGCGCTGGTGAGAGGCAACGACTTTGCCCCCATTCCCGCCACAGGCTGCCGCCAGCAGCTTCAGGCCAGAGCCAAAGAAGAAGGCATTGCGCCCCTTTTGGAGGAGCTTCGGCAGGTGGACCCCGCCTCTGCCCAGCGGCTGCATCCTGCGGATGAAAAACGGATCATCCGTGCTTTGGAGGTCTACAGAGAAACAGGAAAGACCCTTACACAGCACAACTGGGAAACCCAGCAGATCCCTCCCCGCTACCGCCCCTGCTGGCTGGGTCTGGATTTTTACGACCGGGCAGATCTCTATCGCCGGATCGACCTGCGGGTGGATCGGATGCTGGACCTGGGTCTGCTGGAGGAGATCCAAAGCCTGTTAGACTCCGGCCTCGCCCCCGGCTCCACCGCCTTTCAAGCCATTGGATACAAAGAATTCCTGGATTACCTCAAGGGAACATGCACCTGTGCCGAAGCTGCCGACCGTCTGAAGCAGTCCTCCCGGCGCTACGCCAAGCGGCAGCTCACTTGGTTTCGGAGAAATCCGGAAATCCGCTGGCTGAAACGGAGCCTGAACACAGAATTTTCTGAACTTTGTTGTATGGCACGGGAGAATATTCCCTTTTTCGACTAAGGGGAAATGATAAGATATAAGTATCCTAAAAGAAAGAAGGAACTACTTATGTCCGAATCCGTCAATCTCCAAGATACCATGCTGCGTCAGGTGCTCAGGGAGCATATTCCCGTGACGCTGTTTCTCATGAACGGCTTTCAGCTTCGTGGGACCATCACCGGTTTTGACAATTTTGTGGTGGTTCTCACCTCTGACGGCCGTCAGCAAATGATCTACAAACACGCCATTTCCACCATGGTCCCCATGCGCCCCATGGGCGAGAAGCGGCCCGAGTAAGCTTTCCCTGCATGCCGGGATGATTTTGCATCATCCCGGCAATGTACCACCCCACAAGTCGTATTTTGTCAAATCGTCCCATTGCCTCTTCACCCGGAAGAAAGGAACTGCCATGAAACAGGGTAACAAATACTTAAAACTCATTATACTGATTTTAACCGTCATGGTTTCCAGCTATATTGTGTACAACATTCTCTCTGCCGCCTCCTCCGGCGTTCGCACCACCCAGGCCGTGGTATACGCCACTTCCGAAGGTGTCAGCACAGAGGGCTTTGTGGTCCGGCAGGAAGCCGTGATCGATGCTCCCTACGCCATGATGATCCCCACCCGGGAAGAAGGCGAGAAAGTCTCAGCAGGCGCTCAGGTGGCCATCAGCGCAGCCTCCAACGCTGCCTGGGAGCGGCAGGAGAAGATCCAGCAGCTTCAGGAAAACCTGGCCCAGCTGAAGCTCGCATTGTCCTATCAGGGCAAGATTACCAGCAGCAGCCAGATCGATGCCCAGATCAGCGAAATGTCTACCGTATATGCTACACTTCTGGGGCAGGGTCAGTTTTCTGCCGCTGCGGAAACGGGCCGCAATCTCAAGTCCTTGGTCCTGAATCAGGCAGTGGGCGGCAGCAGCACCGCCGCTTTAAAAAGCGAGATCCAGCGCATTGAAACAGAGCTCAGCACCATGCAGGCCGGAGCCGCCGCAGACACCGCCATTGTCACCGTGAAAAAGCCGGGCTACTATTCTTCCAAAGCCGATGGTCTTGAATCTCAGCTCACCCCGGATGTTCTGGAAGCCATCGATCCTTCGTCCTTTGAGGCAATTTGGGAAAAGCGCAACTCCACCTCCGCCCCGGTCAATGCGGCCGGCCGCCTCATTGATTCCAACCAGTGGTATTATGCCACCCTGGTGGAACGCGGGTATCTGGAGGATATCCATCCCGGCGATACCCTCACCGTGCACCTGGCAGGAGACAGCACCGCCCCTTTAAAGATGTCGGTGGTGCGGGTAGACCGAAGCGGGGAAGAAATGGGCCTTTTGGTCCTCACCTCTGCAAACCGGCTCTTTGATGTGGCAAATCTTCGGACCGTAAAGGCCGATGTGGTCTTCCACTCCTACGAAGGTCTGCGGATCCCCAAAGAGGCCGTGTGCTATGACGGAGAATCCAACACCGCCGGTGTTTATGTACTGGTCAGCGGCAAAGCCGTATGGAAAGATGTGCAGCTGATCTATGACACCGGGGATAATTATATTGCAGCCCTGGACCAGAGCAGCACACAGAATCTCTGGCCGGAGGACCGCATTCTGCTGGATACCGAAAACTTATTTGATGGAAAGGTTGTGGAAAGCACATGACACACATTGCCCAAAATGTCGCTCACATTCGAAAGCAAATTCGATTGGCTGCCCGGAAGGCAGGACGGGACCCTTCCTGCATCTCTCTGTGCGCTGCCACAAAAATGAACGATGCCGAAGCCGTGCGGGCAGCCATTGCCGCCGGTGTAGACATCTGTGGAGAAAACCGGGTCCAGGAGCTGGTGGAAAAATCTGCTCAGAACGCCTATGAGGGTGCGCCGGTGCATTTCATCGGACACTTGCAGACCAATAAAGTTCGCCAGGTGGTAGGCCATGTGGATCTGATCCAAAGCGCCGATCGCCCGGGTCTTCTGGACGCCCTGGAAAAAGAAGCCGCCAGACAGGGCATCTGTCAGAACATCCTTTTGGAAGTGAATATCGGAAACGAAGACAGCAAATCCGGTTTCACGCCCCAGAGCCTTTTGGAGACTATTGACGAATTTGGCAAATATCGCCACTTGAAAACCCTCGGACTTATGGCAATTCCCCCCATCAGTACCCATCCGGGAGAGAATTTTCAATTTTTTTCAGAAATGTACAACCTTTTTGTTGACATAAGGGGGAAAAAATACGATAATGTCTCTATGGTGCACTTGTCCATGGGAATGTCCAACGATTTCGAGGACGCCATTGCCTGCGGCAGTACCATGGTGCGCGTCGGCACCGCTATATTTGGACCGCGCAACTATCATCCCGTATGATTTGAATAGATATTAGGAGGACAAAACCAACATGGGATTTCTGGATGAACTGAAGAAGCTGACAAAGCCCTACGCCGATGACGAAGATGATTTCGATGAATATGATGACGAGACCTTAGAAGAGGAAGAAGAAGAGCCCGCTCCCCGGGCCGCCCGCCGCACCACTTCCCACGAGCCCGCATTCACTTCCGCCACTTCCGTCGATACCGCCGGGACGCCAACAACCGTGTGGTGAACATGAACAGCAGCAGTCAGCTCCAGGTGGTCCTGGTAAAGCCTGAGCGTTTTGAGAATGTCTCTGAGATTGCCGACCATCTGCGCAGCAAGCACGCCGTTCTTCTGAACCTGGAGAATACAGACAAGAATATTGCCCGCCGCCTGGTGGATTTTCTCTCCGGCTGCGCTTACGCTCTGGACGGCAAAATCAAGAAGGTTGCCGTTTCTGCCTACATCATCACCCCTTATCATGTTGAGATCGTCGGGGATCTGGTGGAGGAGCTGGAAAATAACGGCATGTACTTATAATCGATTAAGGAGAAGGACATACTATGTTTACACCGCAGCAATTAGAGCAGATTTCCTTTGACAAAGCCGTCTTCGGTGGCTATGACATGGAGTCCGTGGACGAGTTTCTGGAGCCTCTTCTGGAGGACTACGGAACCCTGTACAAGGAAAATGCCACGCTGAAAAGCAAGATGCGCGTCCTGGTTGAAAAGCTGGAGGAGTATCGTCAGAACGAAAGCAATGCCAAGGAGGCCCTCAGAGCCGCCCAGCAGACCTGCGACAATATGATCCGGGAGGCCGAAGCCAAATGCCGTGCCATTGTGCACGGTGCCAAGCCCATGGCGGCCCCTGCCGGTGATTCCCAGCTCAGTGCCGCCAAGGCCACTGCCCGCCAGGGCATTGAGTCCATGGAGGAGAAGCTCAAGGAGATCCTGAGCAAGCTAGAGGCTCTCAAGGCCGAAACCGCAGATTCCGACGCTCCCGCCGCCCAGTCCGAAAATGAGGATGAAGTGGCCAAGGAGATCGCTGAGAGCCTGGAAAAGCTGGTGGGTACCACTGTGGATTCTGCCCCTGTGTCCCCCCGCCCCCCGGTGTCTGACGCCGTCACCAGCCGGTTTACCAATCTGCAGTTCGGCAAGAACTACGACCCCAATAAGCGGTAATTTTCATATTCCCATGCGCAGATGAGGACAGGCGGTATGCCTTCCCTGCCACCAGAGAGCTGCCGGTCGGTGCAAGGCAGATGGCAGCGGCAGACCGTATCCCCTCGGAGCAGCCCCCCGAAGGTTTTTTCTGGTAGACGGGGCCGGGTGAGCGCCCGATACAGCGCCCTACGAGTGCCGGATCCGATCCGGAATGAGAGTGGTACCGCAGAGGTTTGTGCGCCTTTGTCTCTTGGCAAAAGAGGCAAAGGCGCTTTCCTTTTATAACGAAATACCAATTTACATGAAACTTTAGATTTGGAGGTATCCCCTAATGGAGTACAAAAATACCATCATCACCCCTAAGACCTCCTTCCCCATGAAGGCAGGCCTTCCCAATCGGGAGCCCGGTATGCTGGAGAAGTGGAACGAGCTTAATCTGTATGAGGCCCTGCTGGAAAAGAATCAGGACTGCCCCCGGTTCATTCTGCATGATGGCCCTCCCTTCTCCAACGGTGATATTCATATGGGTCACGCTCTCAACAAGACATTGAAGGACTTTATCGTCCGTTCCAAGGCCATGGAGGGCTACTACACCCCCTATACCCCCGGCTGGGACAACCACGGCATGCCCATTGAGTCTGCCATTATCAAAAAGAACAAGCTGAACCATAAGACCATGCCTGTGCCCGAGTTCCGTTCCGCCTGTGAAAAATTTGCGCAGGATTACATCGACCGCCAGATGGCAGGCTTCAAGCGTCTGGGCGTGGTGGCCGACTGGGAGCGTCCTTACAAGACCATGAACAAGGAATTTGAGGCCGAGGAAGTAAAGATCTTCGGCGCAATGTTCCAGAAGGGCTATATCTACAAGGGCCTGAAGCCTGTGTACTGGTGCCCCAAGGACGAAACCGCACTGGCAGAGGCAGAAATCGAATATGCCGACGACAAGTGTACCTCCATCTATGTAAAATTTGCCGTGAAGGACGATCAGGGAAAGCTTTCCCAGTTTGGCGGCACAAAGAACACCTATGTAATCATCTGGACCACCACCCCCTGGACTCTGCCCGGCAACCTGGCCATTGCCTTCCATCCCACAGAGGAATATGTTCTGCTGGATGCAGGCAAGGAGCGCTATATCGTTGCCAAGGCTCTGGCCGAAAAGACCATGAAGGAAGGCGGCGTGGAGGAGTATCGCGAGATTGCTTCTTTCCCCGGCAAGTTCTTTGAATACATGACCGCACAGCACCCCTTCCTGGAGCGTACCAGTCTGATGGTCACCGCCGACTATGTCACTATGGATTCCGGTACGGGCTGCGTCCACACCGCCCCCGGCTTCGGTGCAGACGACTACCAGACCTGCCGCCGATATGATGTAGACCTGATTGTTCCTGTGGATGACCGGGGCTATCAGACCAAGGATGCCGGTAAGTATGCCGGTATGTTCTATGCGCAGTCCAACGAGGTCATTCTGGCTGACATGAAGGAATCCGGCGCCCTGTTTGCCGCAGAGGAAATGGTCCACTCCTATCCCCACTGCTGGCGCTGCAAGAACCCCATCATCTTCCGTGCCACTCCCCAGTGGTTCTGCTCTGTAGACTCCTTCAAGGACCAGGCCGTGGCCGCCTGTCAGGATGTGCGCTGGTTCCCCCAGTGGGGCAAGGATCGTATGGAATCCATGATCCGGGAGCGTAACGACTGGTGCATTTCCCGTCAGCGGCGCTGGGGTCTGCCCATTCCCGTGTTCTACTGCAAGGACTGCGGCAAGCCCATCTGCACCCAGGAAACCATCGAGCATATCTCCAACCTCTTCCGGGAGCATGGCTCCAACATCTGGTTTGAGAAAGAGGCCATGGAGCTGATTCCCCAGGGGCTCACCTGCCAGCACTGCGGCGGCAAAGAGTTCGACAAAGAGACCGACACACTGGACGGCTGGTTCGACTCCGGTTCCACCCATTATGCTTCCCTTCGTCGGGACGATGCACAGAATTGGCCTGCCGATGTGTATCTGGAAGGCGCAGACCAGTACCGCGGCTGGTTCCAGTCCAGCCTCCTGACTGCCGTTGGCGCTCTGGAAATGGGCGCTCCCTTCCGTCAGATCCTGACCCACGGCTGGACCGTAGACGGCGAGGGCCGTGCCATGCACAAGTCTCTGGGCAACGGTGTTGACCCCCAGCAGATCATCAAGGAATACGGTGCCGACATCATCCGTCTGTGGGCCGGTTCTTCCGACTACCACGCCGATGTGCGCTGCTCCAAGGAGATCTTCAAGCAGCTGAGCCAGAACTATCTGAAATTCCGCAATACCGCCCGGTACTGCCTGGGCAATCTGGAAGGCTTCGATCCCAACCATCTGGTGGCCCCTCAGGATATGACCGAGCTGGACCGCTGGGCGCTGACCAAGCTGGAAAAGCTGATTAAGGTCTGCCGCAAGGCCTATGACAACTATGAATTCCATGTGGTCTCCCACGCCATCAACGACTTCTGCGTAGTGGAGCTGTCCAGCTTCTATCTGGATATCATCAAGGATCGTCTGTACTGTGAGGATGCCGAAGGCCTGAAGCGTCGTTCCGCTCAGACCGCCCTGTTCCTCATTGTTGACGCCATGGCAAAGCTCTTTGCCCCCATCCTGGCCTTTACCTGCGACGAGATCTGGCAGGCAATGCCCCATCGTCAGTGCGACGATTCCCGGAACATCCTTCTGAACCGGATGCCCCAGGATGTGGACCAGTACGCCCTGGACATGGACGCCATGGCCAAGTGGGAGGTAGCCATTCGCCTGCGTCAGGATGTCAATGCAGTTCTGGAGTCTGCCCGTGCCGCTAAGCGGATCGGCAAGGCCCTGGAAGCGCATGTAAGCCTGGAAGCCTCTGACGATGCCGCCAAGGCCGCTCTGGATGCGGTGAGCCACCTGAACCTGTCCGAAATTCTCATCGTGTCCTCCTGCTCCATGGAGGCTCCTGAGGCCGATGCTACCTGTGGTCAGGGGCTCAATTTCCCCGGCCTCAAGATTGGCGTTGCCGATGCCCGGGGTACCAAGTGTCCCCGTTGCTGGATGCACTCCCAACAGGCCAATGAAGAGGGCCTGTGCCCCCGCTGCGCAGGTGTGATCTCCCGTATGCCCGCCGCTGAGGTAGAACTGTAATCCACGCTGCACCCCTTGTTGGAGACTTCATTGCAAGCGAACCACAAGGCAGCTGCCGTAAGGTTCCGGCCGATAACCAAAACAGGGCAGTATCCAAGTTTTCGGATACTGCCCTGTTTTATCTGCTTTTATCTTGGTTTTGTCACAAAAGAGCCTCATAACCCGCCACCGGTATTGAATGAAAAACGCATACCACTGCATTTTGCAGGTGTAAAAAGGTTTGCGTCTTTGCTTTATCCACAGCCCCTTTTGATTTCTGTTGACGAATTTCAAATCTTTGTGATACAATATGTTCATATCCCACAGCGGTGCAGCATTCATGGCACATCGGCTTTTCGCAAGATGCGCCTGTGGATGCTTATTTTTTGGAGGTCTGCCCATGAAGCACTATCACAATCCCTTCAAGTCCCTGACCAAGCTGGAATGGGGCATTTGGCTGTGCTCTCTGTGCTGCATTGCCATCAGCTTTTTCTGTGTACCCCGACAGAATTATATGACTCTTTTGGCCTCTCTCATCGGTGTCTCATCCCTGATATTTCTGTCAAAGGGAGATCCTCTGGGGCAGATCCTTTCCGTGGCCTTTTCCCTGCTGTACTCCATCATTTCTCTGTCCTACCGCTATTACGGCGAGATGATTACCTATCTGTGCATGACCGCTCCCATGGCCATAATGGCTGCGTTTTCCTGGTTTCGCAATCCCTATGAGGACGGAAAAAATGAGGTGCAGGTCTGTGCCGTTTCTTCCAAACAAATGGTTTTTCTCTTGGCGGGCGCCGCTGTTACAACCACTTTGTTTTACTTTATTCTGAAATACTTCCACACCGCAAATCTGGGTCTCAGCACTCTTTCCATTGCCACCAGTTTTGTGGCCTCCATGCTGACCTTCTTTCGTTCCCCTTATTACGCCCTGGCCTATGGCCTCAATGATGTGGTGCTGATTCTTCTGTGGGCTCTGGCCTCCAAGGAAAACGCTACCTACTTTCCCATGATCGTGTGCTTTGTCATTTTCTTTGGAAATGACTGCTACGGCTTCTACAACTGGCAGAATATGCGCAAGCGCCAAGCGGCAAATAACAAAAAAGCACTGTAAGTCCTGTTTTTCAGAACTTACAGTGCTTTTTTAGCCTGTAAAGGTATATCGAATCAGATTTCCGTTGCAGTCTCCGCAGAGGTACACCAAATCTCCCTCTTGATTTTTCCGGACATCTATAATGGGCCAGGGGCTGAGCTTTTTGACGCAGGCTTCGGGGCTTTCCCCTGTGACCTCCTTCAGCTCCCGTTTGGCGTATTTTTCACCGCCGCAGCTGGTCATGTTTTCTACAAAGATTTCAAATTCTTCCATGTCCGCTCCCCTTTTCAAGTTTTTTCTATTATACACCCTTGGACGGAAGAATTCCAGTGGACTTTTACCCTTCGTGGGTCCCTGTAATGGAAAAAACCACCCATTCTGCGATATTTGTGGCATGGTCTGCAATTCGCTCCAGATACTTGGCAATCATAAGCAGATCCAGATAATAGGCTCCCTGTCCCGGATTTTTGGCAATGAACCCAATGAGTTGTTCTTTGACATGGTCGAACAGACTGTCTACCACATCATCATCTGCAATGACCTTTCTGGCCAGCTCAATGTCACGGCGGACGAAGCTGTCCACCGCCTGCCCCACCATGCTGCTGGCTGCTCCGCCCATGGTGTGCAGGGTTTCGTTGGTGGTTTCGTGTCGGTTTTGCAAAAACCGGGCAATTTCAGCAATGTCTGTGGCCTGATCTCCGATTCGCTCCATGTCCGAAATCATCTTCAGGGCCGAAGAAATGGTCCGCAGATCTCTGGCCACAGGCTGCTGCTGTAGCAGGAGATTCAGGCACTGCCGCTCAATAGAGCGCTCCATATCGTCAATTTTTGCGTCGTCTTCCATGGCCTTCTGCGCCATTTCCGTGTCCCCCTGAGTGGCCGCAACCAAGGCTTCTCCAATGGCATTTTTACACAGTCCGCCCATATGGACCAGGTCCTCATGCAGCTGCTCCAACTGCCGGTCAAAGCGATTCCTCATTATCCAAACCTCCCTGTAATATAGTCTTCGGTCCGCTTGTCTCCCGGCATGGTGAACAGCTTCTGAGTCTTGTCCATCTCCACCATGTCCCCCAGCAGGAAAAAGGCGGTATTATCAGAAATTCGCAGGGCCTGCTGCATATTGTGGGTCACCATAACGATGGTATACTGTTTCTTCAGCTCTAAAATCAGGTCCTCGATTCTTCCCGTAGAAATGGGGTCCAGAGCTGAGGTGCTTTCATCCATCAGCAGCACCTCCGGTTCCACTGCCAGTGCCCGTGCGATGCATAACCGCTGCTGCTGACCGCCGGACAGCCCCATTGCGCTTTTGTGCAGCCGATCCTTCACCTCGTCCCAGATTGCCGCCTGGCGCAGCGCCTTTTCCACAATCTCTTCCAGCTTTCGTTTGTTCCTGGTGCCATGAGTCCGTGGGCCATAGGCCACATTGTCAAACACACTCATGGGAAAGGGATTGGGCTTCTGAAACACCATACCCACTCGGCGGCGCAAATCGTTTACATCCATGTTTCCATAGATATCCTGTCCGTCCAACCGGACGGAGCCTGTTATGCGGCATCCCTCTACCAGGTCATTCATCCGGTTCAGGCTTTTGAGCAGAGTGCTTTTTCCGCAGCCGGAGGGACCAATCAGGGCGGTGACCTCATTGGCCGGAATGTTCATATGGATTCCCTTCAGGGCATGAAACTCCCCATAATGCAGGTGTAACTCTTCTATGGTCATTTTTATCATAATTCTTTCCCTTTCGTCAGCTTCTTGCCCAAATAGCTGGACAGGGCATTGATTCCCAACACCAATACCAGCAGTACCACTGCCGTAGCCCGTGCCTCATCCATGTGGAGCCCCTCATTCATCAAATTATACATATGGACGGACAGGGTTCTGGTAGACTGGAACAGGGGCGCGAACAGTGAAAATCCATCCTGCGTCATAAAGCTCAGGCTTTCTCGTCCGGACCCGGCGGTGAAAATCAAGGCCGCAGATTCTCCCACAATTCTGCCAATGCTCAAAATAATACCGGACAGAATCCCGGGCACGGCCGCAGGCAGGACAATCCGAAACACTGTCCGGAGTTTCCCTGCACCCAAGCCAAAAGAGCCTTCCCGGAATGTATCCGAAACGGAGTTCAGCGCCTCCTCCGTTGTGCGCATGACCAGAGGCAGGACCATTATGGCCAGGGTCACCGCACCGGAGAGCATGGAATATCCCCAGCCAAGGGCCACATTAAAAAACATGAACCCAAAAAGGCCATAGACAATGGAGGGAATTCCTGCCAGAGTCTCGGCAGTAATGCGCACCATCTTCACCAGAACATTTCCACGCTTGGCATACTCTGCCAGATAAATGGCTGCGCCCACGCCCACCGGAACCGCCATCAGCAGGGTCAAGACCGTCATGCACAGGGTATTGATAATCGCCGGCATCATGGACTGATTTTCTGTGGTGAAATTCCATGCAAACAAGTCCAAAGACAGGTGGGGGATTCCGGTAATCAGAATATATCCTATGAGCACCAGGACCGTACCCCCGGTGAGCAGCGCCGCCAAATGAACCAGAAGATACTGCATCAGCGCCGCAGGATGTCCACGAAACCGTCTCAAAGAAGAAGTTCTCTTCATTCGGTTCCCTCCTTCTTCTTTGCCAGAGAAAACAGCAGGTTAATAAGTAGGATGAAGACAAACAGTACCACACCCGTAGCCACCAGGGCCTGCCGGTGAAGTCCTGTGGAATAGCCCATTTCCATCACAATATTGGAGGTCATGGTTCTCAGTCCGTCAAACAGGCCTCCCGGCATTCTTGTCTGATTTCCCGCAATCATGATGACCGCCATGGTCTCTCCAATGGCACGGCCAATACCCAGAATGACACCGGACATCAGACCGGAGGATGCCGCAGGAACAACCACGGAAAATACGCTTCTTTCATGGGTTGCCCCCAGAGCCAGGGCTCCGTCATAGTAGGGCCTTGGTACCGCTCTCAATGCAGGCTCCGCAGTGCCGATGATGGTGGGCAGGATCATAATGCCCAAAAGCAGAGAGGCGGTCAAAAGCCCTTTGCCGGATGTTCCGGTCATAGACTGTATCATGGGGACCAATACCGTCAGGCCGAAAAAGCCGTAGATAATGGAGGGGATTCCTGCCATCAGCCGCACCGCAGGATTCAGAACCTTATACAGCTTTTGAGGGCAAAACCAGGCCAGATATACGGCGCACAGCACACCGATGGGCACACCGATGAGGATCGCTCCCGCCGTCACATAGATCGATCCCACAATAAAGGGAAAAATACCATAGCTTCCGCTTCCCGGCTTCCATGTGGTTCCGAAGAAGTTATCCAGACCGATTTCAAACATGGTGGGAATCCCGCTTCCCAGAAGATACACACAAATGACGCCTACACAGGCGATGCAGAGAACCGCCGACAGCAAAAATACATAGCGCATGGCGGTTTCCCGAAATTTTGCCATAATCATCCCTCTTTCCTCATAGCATGGAAAATCGGGGTGGCAACCCACCCCGATGCAAAAGGCCCTTAGCCCAGTTCGTTCCAGGCCGTCACTTCGCCGGTGTAAATCTTCCGGATCTGCTCCTGGGTCAGATCGTCTGCGGGGTTGTCCTTGTGCACGATCACCGCAATTCCGTCCATGGCAATGGCGGTGTAGGACAGACCCTTGGCGATTTCTTCTTCCTTCAGATTTCTGGAGCTGAGACCGATCTCACAGGAACCGTCAATGGCGGCGGTGATGCCCGTACCGGAGCCGGTCTGCTGGATATCGATGACCACATCAGGATTCAGGGCCCGATACCGCTCTGCCAGGACCTCCATCACAGGGCCAACAGAGGTGGAGCCGTCCAGACTCAGTTTACCCGTAAGGCCGGAAGGGGTATAGGCAGCCGCATTGTCCACGGCGGCGATGTAGCCCTCCTCTTCCACGATCTTCTGTCCCTCCTCGCTGAGAACGAAGCTCATAAAATCTTTTCCCAGGTCTGTCAGATTCTCCTCCCGGTAGCAAACCAGGAAGGGCCGGGCCACGGCATAGGTGCCCTGTTTGATATTCTCCACCGTGGGCGCAACCCCGTCTATGGACACCGCCTTTACCAGATTGCTGTCATAGGCGCCCAGAGACAGGTAGCCAATGGCGTTCTGATTGCCGGAAACCGTATTCTGCACCAACGAAGTGGAGTTTGCGATTTCCGCATTCTGTGTGGTTTTGTCTCCCTCTTCTGTCTGCACTCCCATCAGCTCTACAAAAGCACCTCTGGTGCCGGAGCCTTCTTCTCTGGAAACTACGGTAATCTGATTTCCTTCTGTCTTTCCACAACCCGCAAACAGGCCTGCACTCACAATGCCTGCCATGGCAAACGCTGCCATCTTTTTCCAAACATTCATCGTTTGCATTTCCTTTCTATTTCATATCCATTTGTTTTTTTGGTTCTTTCAGAACCATTGGACAAGTTCAATTATAAAAAGTTTGTGTTAAATCCCCAATCGCGGTTTGGGAAAGATTCTGTTAAAGTCTGTAAACATTTGGAAAAACAATGATCCACCAGCCCTGTGTATCCATTCACAGGGCCGGTGGACCTTTGGTGGGTTTCTTTAATTTCCGGTTTCTATTTCTATGTCTCCGCTGACTGTTTCAATCCGGCATTTTCCCCCGGTGCCCAATGGAGGGACCCGGACATCTCCGCTGTGCGTCTCAATTTCAAATACTTTCCCGGTCATAAGAGAGCCCTCCACATCACCGCTGACCGTCTTTAACCACATAATCGGAGCATCGCAGTGCTTAAGCTCGATTTCTCCGCTGGTGCTTTCCAGCTTCATCTGCTCCAGGGCGACCGCACGAACGACCTCAATATCCCCGCTTGTGGATTGCGCCTGTATGTTTTTTGCAGTCACATGATGCAGTTTCAGATCTCCGATGAGGGTTTCCACGGTAAGGGTCTCCTTTACCGCCGCGCCAAAGCAGAAATCTCCGCTGTCACTGCTAAGAGAGGCCTCCGTAAAAGTAAAATCCATAGGAACTTCAACATCTCCGATGCCGGTTTCCAGGGCAAATTCCTTGTATTCGGTTTGTGGCAGATAGACCGTTAATTTTTGCTCATCCCAGGAAAATCCAATATACTCGTACCACTTGCGGGTATCTTTCTGCCGGATAACCAGAGTGTCTGCTTCCACAAAAACAGAACAGGTGCTGTTCCGTCCTTCGGGGTACACCACTTTGCAGCGATCATCCTCGGAGGGCAGGAACTGAATGTCACAGGCCTGCGTTTTGATTTGTATATTTTGAAAGCTCTCGAGCACTTCCTGGGTTTTCTTGGTGAATTGTACGGTACTTAATTTGGTCATATCGAATCGGATCCAGGCCAATGCCCCAATACAGACCAGAAAGCCTGCTGCCAGCAGTGCGGCCGCAATCATCAAGGCTTTCTTTTTTGAGTGTTTCATTCTCTATTCCCCTTTCCGATAAAGCAGGATTTCAGCCCCCGCAGGATGCGTCTGCTTCCTGCCGCAACTCCCTTGGCAATCAGGTTGCAGCCCAAAAACAGCACAATCATGGTGCCACCCAGCATCAGTCCCAGGCCCAGGTACATTGCCGCCTGAACAAATTGATGCTCAATGAGAAGCACGCCAAAACCGATCACTCCCGCAAACGCCCCTATGCCCACCGCCAAAACGGCAACATAAAGCGATGCAATCATCGCCCAAATCGCAGTATAAATCGCAGCAATCGTCAGCACTCCCGCCAAAAGCAGAGACAGCCACAGAGGCGCCCCCAGAATCAGAAGGACGATTTCTCCCGCTTTGAGCGTTCTGTTCGGCTTTGCCTTTGCCTTCATGAGCTTCGGAAGCGGCGTGTCCATCAGGATCTGATTGGCAATCTTCGCAGCGGAGCCCATGGCCTTTACCGCTTCTTCCTGCGCAATGCCGTCTTCTATCTGATCCTCTATCATCTCGCTGTAATAGTCCACAGATTTTTGAATATCTTCTTCCGGCAGCCCGGACAACCCTTCCCGAAGCTCAGAAAGAAACTCATATTTCGTCATTGTTTATATCCTCCCTCACAACAAATTGATAAATCGACTGGAGTTCCTTCCATTCCTCCTTGAATGCCTCAATGCGATTTCGTCCCAACGGGGTGATATGATAATATTTCCGAAGTCTTCCGTTATGTTCCACCGAATATACGGACAAAAGCTCCGCGCTTTCCAATCTGCGCAGGATGGGATAGAGGGTCGATTCTGAAATTTCCACAAAGGGCTTGATATCCTTCACAATCTGATATCCATAGGAATCCCTGCTTTTGATTGCCGCCAGAACACATACATCCAGGAGACCTCGTTTCAGCTGAATGTCCATGGTATACCTCCTTCCGCATAATACTATATATCACATAGTATTCAATGTCAAGCAGATTTTCGCCCGCAAAAAACAGCTGCCCCACATTTCTGTAAGGCAGCTGTTATGCTTTATTCTTCACTCTGAGGCTGTCCCTGGAGATCCTGCCCCGCCAGCTTCTTGGCGGAGCGGCGACGGCGGCGACGGGAGGGACGGGTGGGTTCCGCTCGTTCCGCCCTCTGGGTATAGGCCCGTGCCGCATCCGAGTCTCCTTTATAGACCAGACGGCTCACACGCAGGGTACCGCCTTCCTCCGGAGACAGGCGCACCCGAATCAGATAGTCGCCATGCTCCTGGCATTGGGCCATGGTCATATACCGGCGGCCCGGCTGGGAAAACCAGCGGCTGCAGGTCATCTCCTTGCCGCACTGGGGGCAGAGATTTTCACTGCCTGCCATCTGTTTGAGAGCCTCTTCCTTATTCTCCAGGCCATAATAGACATGACGCCCCAAACAGCCGGGAAGCTCGGCCCCATGGAACCCGTTTTCGTGCTCCTTGAGGGCGGTCTCATACTCCCGGATTCCCTTGTGCAGATCCAGTCTGGCACAGATCAGAGCGGTGTGGTAGGCATCTCCCAGGGCATCGTGGGCCGGCCGGCTGGGCGTGATTTCAAAGATTTCCATAGCCGTTTTCAGTGCCTTCTGGGCATTGGAGCCATCTGTCTGTGCGTTAAACATCATCTGCGCATTATACCAGCGGTTTGTCCAGTCTGCATTCAGGCCAAAGAGCGCCAGATTTTCCCGCAGAATGGTGATGTCGTCAAAGCCCCAGGTAAGAAATACCACATCTTCCCCGCACCAACTCCGAAACCGCTCCATGGCCTCCGGAAAGGGCACACCCTCCTCACGAAGCCGGGCTTCCTTGATGCCGGTGAGCTTAGACACCCGCTTATTCAGCCGGCGGTATACCTTGGGCCGAATCATAATTTGAAATTCATCGGCCACCGTCTGATCGGTCAGCAGGCGCACCGCACCGATCTGAATGATCTCCCCGCGGATCTGCACCGGCAAAGGCCGTCGTGCAGAGGGCGAGCCGGGCCAGGGCTGGTTCCATTCCATATCCAGTATGATATATTCCATGCCGAAAACGACTCCTGTCTGTCAACATTCATATCGTTTATCATACCACATATCTATGGGATCTGTAAATAAAAAGTTTTTCCTTTTCCCCGTCACCGGCATCAAAGCAGGGTTTCATAGGCTTTCCTGATTCTACGCAGTGCCTCTTCCAGAGTGGGTCTGGGGCAGGCCAGATTCATTCGGACAAAGCCCTCTCCCTCGGGTCCGAACCAATTTCCCTCGTTCATTGCCACCCCGGCATCCCAGGTAAAGAATTGGGTCAGCTCCTGCTGGGTCTTGCCAAGCTCCCGGCAGTCCAGCCACATGAGGTAGGTGCCTTCCGGCTGGATCAGGTGGATTTGGGGCAGATGTTCCTTCAAATAGGCCGTGAGATACCGGATATTTCCCTCGAGATGAACCAACAGCTGGTCAATATATTCGTCCCCCTGCTCATAAGCGGCAATATAGGCATACATCCCCAGCATATTGAGATTATCCGCATGAGACAGTGCCAGCACACTTTTAAATTTCTCCGCCAGCTCCGGATCCTGTGTGATGACGGCAGCGCATTTCATAGAGGCCAGATTAAAGGTCTTGCTGGGTGCTACGGCAACCAGGCATCTGTTGCAGACCATACCTGCGGGGATATGGGTCGCTCCGGGATAGACAAAATCTCCGTGAATCTCGTCTGCAAAGAGGATCACATGGTTTTCTTCGCAGATCTTTCCGATTCTTTCCAGTTCCTCCCTGGTGAAGACACGGCCCACGGGGTTATGGGGAGAACACAGCAGCATCAGCTTGGCCTTTGGATCTTTCGCCCTTTCCTCCAGGTCTGCAAAATCGATTTCATATCTTCCGTTTTCCAGCCGCAGGGCATTGTTGCTCACCTCACGCCCCTGACTTTCAATCGCCCCGGTAAAGGGGCCGTACACCGGCCGCTGCAAAATCACTTTGTCCCCGGGTTCTGTAAACGCAGCCACGGCGGTATAGAGGGCCGGAACTACGCTGGACATGGGAATGACCTGTGCGTCGGCAATGTCCCAGCCGTGGCGGCGCCGCTGCCACCCTGCGGTAGAGGCCCGAAAAGAAGGGGGAATGATGTTATACGCATAAATCCCAAAGGCCGCCTTTTCCATTACCTTGTCAATGACCGGCTTGGGGCAGCGGAAGTCCATATCTGCCACCCACATGGCAATGGCATCGGGATTGCCGGGGATGGTGTCCCATTTGACGCTGTCCGTGCCTTTTCTCTGGATGATTTCATTAAAATTATATTCCATTTTTGTAGCTCCTTTCCTGTTGTATCCCTATGATACCTGAAATAGCATCACATTTCAACCGGACAACGAAAAGGTCCCCGAATCCTTCCCAAAGATTCGGGGGCCTTTTTATTCTTTCTTCGGTTTTATGGGAAACACCACCGTAATGGTAGTACCCTTTCCCGGGGCGCTGGCAAGATCCAGTGCAGCCTCATGGAACAACGCGCCGTGCTTTACGATGGACAGCCCCAAACCGGTACCGCCCATAGCCTTGGATCGGGTCTTATCCACCCGATAGAACCGTTCAAACACTCTGTCCTGATGCTCCAAAGGAATACCGATTCCGGTATCCTCCACCTGAAGCATCACCTGATTTTCCCCCTGCCGCCTCAGACGGATTTTCACCGTCCCGCCGGGATGATTATATTTAATGGCATTGTCGCAGAGATTATAGATCATCTCGTCGGCAATCTGCCGGGCCCCCAGAATCCGGGGCACCTTTTCCTCTGCCTCCATGGTGAGCTTCACACCGGCCCGGTCTGCCGCCGGGGCCAGATGCTCCATCACATCCTCGCACAGCTGGCACAGATCCAGCTGCTCGCGCTGGACGGGGATCTGCTTATCGTCCATTCGGGAGATTTTAATAATATCTCCCACCAGAATAATCAGTCTCTGGGCCTCTTTATAGATGTTTCCTGCAAATCGGGACACATCCTCCGGCCGCACCAGACCGTCCCGGATGATTTCCGCAAAACCGGAGATGGAGGTCAGAGGGGTTTTCAGCTCGTGGGACACATTGGCTGTAAACTCCCTTCGGAATTTATCCTGCTTTTCATGCTCCCGGGTCAGCCGGTCCATTTGCTCCTGAAGCTGCTGGTTCTGAGACCCGATGCGCCGCACCAGAGGCTCCAGTTCCTCATAGGTCCGGCCTTTTCCCGGCTGCTGTAAGTCAATGCGGTTGATGGGTTCCACAATTCTCCGGGATGTCCAGGCCGCCATTGCCAGCGCCAGCACCGACACCAGTGCCAAAGACATCAGAATGGAAGGGACCGCCCCCTGTAATACCGCCAGAATCGTGTCCGTCTCCACGGAAAAGCGCACCACAGAGCCATCTGCTATGCGGACGGCGTAATTGAGGGTCTGTCTGTCCAGTGTGTTGGAATGGCGGACGCTCTCTCCGTAGCCGGTTTCCAGCGCCTTCAGGACCTCATCTCGTTTTTTGTGGTTGTCCAGTCTTTCAGGCTGCACATCCGTATCAAAAAGGACCTCGCCCTGCGGGCTTATCCAGGTGATGCGGCTCTTTGGCTCCGGCTCTACCCCCCGGAGGTACTCCTGGCCGCCCAGCTCCACAGCCCATGCAATATTTCTGGCTTCAGCCCGAAGATTTTTCCTGCTCTCCAGAGAAATGCTGTAGTAGGAGTACCCCACGCAAATCCCGGCGCATAGAATGGCTGCCACCAAGGTTGTGAGGAGGCTCCCTCTGAAAATCTTGGACTGCATCCGCATTCGTCCGGCTTTTTTCATCCCTGGGCTCCGATCTTATAGCCGACCCCCCGAACCGTCTCGATCAGTTCCCCGGCGGGGCCCAGCTTCTGCCGCAGGGTTCGGATGTGGACATCCACCGTCCGGCTCTCCCCGTCAAAGGAGTAGCCCCAGACCTGATTCAGAAGCTTATCCCGGCTCAACACCACATCCTGATTTTCCAGCAGCATTTTGAGCACTTCAAATTCCTTCAAGGTCAGCGAAACATCTTCCCCATTTACCTTCACCACATGGCGGGCGGGGGCCACATACAGAGGTCCCACGGTAAATTCAGCCGGGCGCTCCTGTGCGCCTGTCCGCCGCAGGAGGGCACGGGTCCTGGCCAGCAGCTCCATCATGCCAAAGGGCTTGGGCACATAATCGTCCGCCCCTGCATCCAGCCCCATAACCTTGTCATATTCCGTTCCCTTGGCGGTGAGCATCATCACCGGTATGGCCTTCCAGTGGCGATTGGCCCGGATCTTTCTCAGGATCTGCAGACCGTCCTCCTCCGGCAGCATAATGTCCAGCATAATGAGCTGGGGGATTTCCTGCTCCATGGCCTGCCAGAAGTCTGACGGGGTGTGAAATCCCCGGGCCTCCATGCCGGAATTATTTAACGTGTAGACTACCAATTCCCGAATACTGCTGTCATCCTCTACTAAGTATATCACGGGTTTGTCCCCCTTTTGTTTGATTTCTTTTATTATACAGCAAAAATATGGTCTGCCAACACCTATTTTGTAAAACATAAGTTAAATTCTTATATGGTTTTTGGGATTTTGCCGTCAATCGCACCATTTCAATTTTGTGCAGTATATTTTCCGGCCTTTTCCAAAATATTGAGACTATTGCACCATTTGTTCTGCTTTTTCTTTAAAACTGCCGCTTTCCATTCTTTTTTCTCCTGATAAGTTTGGGCATATTTTTTTACGGTTGTTATAGCTTTTTGGCGCAAACTTCGGTATAATGTTTTTAGCTTGGGGACGGTTTCCCCTATCGTGTCCGTATCTCAAATACAACTGCTTATTATTGAGGAGTGATCACATTGAACAATGGTACTATGTGGGCCTTGGTGAAGGACCGTCCTGAACGGGGCCTCACCATGAAGCGGGTAGAGATCCCCGCCGTTGGTGCAAACGATGTTATGATTAAAATTCATAAGACCGCAATCTGCGGCACCGACGTTCATATCTGGGACTGGAACGAATGGGCACAGGACACCATCCGTCTGGGCACCACCGCAGGCCACGAATATGTGGGCCATATTGTGGAAATGGGTGCCAATGTCACAGGCCATCACATCGGCGAGGTCGTCTCCGGTGAGGGCCATATTGTCTGCGGCATGTGCCGCAACTGCCGTGCCGGCCGGGGTCATCTGTGCAAGGCCACCAAAGGTGTCGGCGTAAACCGGGATGGTGCATTTGCTGAGTATCTGGTAATTCCCGCCAGCAATGTCATTACCTGCTCTCCCAAAATCGACGAGGAGCTGTACTCCATCTTTGATCCTTTTGGCAACGCCACCCATACTGCACTGTCCTTTGACCTTCTGGCACAGGACGTGCTGGTAACCGGTGCCGGTCCCATCGGCATTATGGCTGCCGCCATTGCCAAGTTTGCCGGCGCCCGGAATGTGGTCATTACAGACCTCAACAATTATCGTCTGGATCTGGCCCGTCAGTTCGGTGTGACCGCTGTCAACACCAAAGAGACCGATCTCAACGAAGTCATGCAGAGCATGGGCATCCACGAGGGCTTCGATGTGGGCATGGAGATGTCCGGTGCTCCCGTGGCGCTGCGTCAGCTCCTTGGCTCCATGTACAACGGCGGCAAGGTCGCCCTGCTGGGCCTGCCCAGCAAGAACAACGTGGAGCTACCCCTCAACACCATTATCTGGAACGGCCTCCAGCTCAAGGGCATCTACGGCCGTGAGATGTATGAAACCTGGTATAAGATGCAGGCCATGGTGGAAGCCGGCTTCCCCCTGGAGCGCATCATCACCCATCGGTTCCCCATCGCTGACTTTGAAAAGGGCTTTGATGCCATGTGTTCCGGCAATTCCGGCAAGGTCATTCTGGATTGGTCAAACATCTAACATTTTGAAAGGACCTGGTAATCATGAACAAGCAAGAAGCATTTTCCTACTACGCTTCCCAGCTGGAGGGCATCAAAGAGTCCGGTGTCCTGAAGGCCGAGCGTGTCATCACCACTCCCCAGAGCGCTCACATCTTTGCTGACGGAAAAGATTTGCTCAATATGTGCGCCAACAACTATCTGGGTCTGGCCGACAACAAGGAACTGATCGAAGCCGCCAAGAACGCCTATGACGAGTATGGCTACGGCTGCGCTTCCGTCCGTTTCATCTGCGGCACCCAGTCCATCCACAAGAAGCTGGAGGCTGCTGTGTCCCGCTTCCTGGGTACCGAGGATACCATTCTTTACTCCTCCTGCTTTGATGCCAACGGCGGTCTGTTTGAGGTTCTCCTCACTGCCGATGACGCCGTGATCAGTGACGAACTGAACCACGCTTCCATCATCGACGGCGTCCGCCTGTGCAAGGCCAAGCGCTATCGTTACAAGAACAACAACATGGAAGATCTGGAAGCTCAGCTCCAGGCAGCCGACGCTGCCGGTGCCCGGATCAAGCTCATTGCCACCGACGGTGTGTTCTCCATGGACGGCATCATTGCCAACCTGAAGGGTGTCTGTGACCTGGCTGACAAATACGGTGCCATGGTCATGGTGGACGACAGCCATGCTTCCGGCTTTGTGGGCAAGACCGGCCGCGGCACCACCGAGCATTGCGGTGTGATGGGCCGTGTGGACATCATCACCAGCACCTTCGGCAAGGCCCTGGGCGGTGCCTCCGGCGGCTTCACCTCCGGCAAGAAGGAGATCATCGACCTGCTGCGTCAGCGCAGCCGTCCCTACCTGTTCTCCAACACCCTGGCCCCCGCTGTTGCTGCCGCTACTCTGAAGTGCATCGAGATGCTGGAGAAGGACACCTCCCTGCGCGACCATCTGGAAAGCATCGTAGGCGACTATCGTCAGGCTTTGAAGGACAACGGCTTCGACATCATCGACGGCACCCATCCCTGTGTTCCCGTCATGCTGTATGACGAGCACAAAGCTGCCCGTATGGCACAGAAGCTGTATGAGCTGGGCATCTACGCCGTCAGCTTCACCTACCCCGTTGTTCCCAAGGGAAAGGCCCGTATCCGCACACAGGTTTCCGCCGCTCATACCAAGGAGGACCTGGATTTTGCGGTCAAATGCTTCGTCGAGGCCAGACGCCAGATCGAAGAAGAGGACGCCAACAAATAATATGTTCATTGGACAAAGGGTCGCAAAAGCGGCCCTTTGTTTTTTATCCTGAATGCTTAAAAAATATTTTCTGCTTTATTCCGGATAAAACATCAATTTCTGATAATTTATGGATTTAGCAGCAAATTTCCTGAAAACCCACTTGCTTTCTTTCGACATATTTGCTATATTAGCACTGGTAATTGTGCGATCGTGTGCGTTTGGCTGCATCAGTGCCCGGTGCTCCCATCTCTCCTCACACACAATCTGCAAAATTACTTCCCCTCTTTTCCGGCAGGCCGGCAGGATTCTCCTGCCGGTTTGCTATTTTTTATCCCCTTGTATCCTTTCTCTGCACAACTTGCTGAAACATAATCCCTGTGGGGCGACAGGTTTTTGATGCTTTCTCCCGGGAAAATTTACTATACTTTCTCTGCACAACAGAATTGGGAGGGAACGCATATGTGTCGTATCTGTAAGGGAGTTTGTCTGATTCTTTCTTTGATGGCCGCCCTGGGATATACCTGGAGACTGGGCATTCCCGGAATTCGGGGGCAGGCAGGCCCCTGCACCATAATCATCTGTGCCCCCGGCGGCTGCGCACCGGCAGAGTATGAATGCCATCTTGCAGGCACAGGGATTCAAAAAAGTCTTCGTCTCCGATACGATCCTCAGCAGCCGGATTCTGTCATGGGCCTCTTTCCGCATCTTCCGCCGGGAAGATACTCCATTGCAGGGCTGGGCCCAGACCCAGCCGTTGTCGAGGTCACTTTCCGGCGTCCTGCGGCCATCGTCCGCCCCAGCGGCCTCAGATCTGCCATTGCCCCAAAAAGAGAACCGGTTCTCCCGGTTTTGTTATATTTTTGCATGTAATGTTTGCAAATTTTTGAACCTTTTCTATTTTCTCTTGCAGGAAAGAGCCATATATGGTATGATACTGGCATCTATGCGAAATCTGTCTACTCCACGCATAAGCGTTAGGCTTGTTTTGCAGTAACAAAGGAGGAAATATCCGTTTGACTCGCGGTGCGGCAGTGTGGAGACCTGTCGTAATGTGGTGTCACCTCTTGTGGTGACCACGAGGCACTTGGCGCGGATGCCCATGGGCCGGAGTCGTAAGCATATGGCAAAAGTATCTTTGAAAGGCATCATGAAGATCTACCCCTTCAGCGGTGACGAGACGAAAAAGAGCAAGAAGAAGAAAAAGGATGCCGAAGAGGCTTCCCACGAAGATCGTGCTCAGCTCACCGTTACAGACAAGGGCGTTGTTGCCGTTCATGACTTCAATCTGGAAATCGCTGACAGAGAGTTCATCGTTCTGGTCGGCCCCTCCGGCTGTGGTAAGTCCACCACCCTGCGTATGGTCGCCGGTCTGGAGGAGATTACCGCCGGTGAGCTGTACATCGGTGACCGTCTGGTAAACGATGTGGCTCCCAAGGACCGTGATATCGCCATGGTTTTCCAGAACTATGCTCTGTACCCCCACATGACTGTTTATGAAAACATGGCCTTTGCTCTGAAGCTGCGGAAGGTCTCCAAGGAAGAAATCGACAAAAAGGTCAAGGAAGCTGCCGAGATCCTGGACATCACCCAGTATCTGGGCCGTAAGCCCAAGGCTCTGTCCGGCGGCCAGCGTCAGCGTGTTGCCATCGGCCGTGCTCTGGTCCGTGATCCTCAGGTCTTCCTGATGGACGAGCCCCTGTCCAACCTGGACGCAAAGCTCCGTAACCAGATGCGTGCTGAGATCATCAAGCTCCGTGAGCGCATCAACACCACCTTCATCTATGTTACCCACGACCAGACCGAGGCTATGACCCTGGGCGATCGTATCGTCATCATGAAGGACGGCTACATCCAGCAGATCGGCACTCCTCAGGAAGTGTTCAACCATCCTCATAACCTGTTTGTTGCAGGCTTCATCGGCACCCCCCAGATGAACTTCTTCGACACCAAGCTGCTGAAGGAGAACGGCAAGTATGTTGTTGAGCTGGGCGGCATCAAGGTCGAGCTGTCTGCCGAGAAGCAGGCCTCTCTGGCTGCCAACAAGGTCGAGCCTCAGGACATCGTTCTGGGCGTCCGTCCCGAGCACATTCTCCTGAGTGACAAGGGTGTTGCCGCTAAGGTAGATGTGTCCGAAATGATGGGCTCCGCCATCCACCTGCATACCACCATGGCCGACGGCAAGGATGTGGTGATCGTTGTGCAGACCATGGATATGACCGGCCATCAGATCGCCAGCTTCACCATGGGCTCCACTGTGCACTTTACCTTCAACGGCAATGTTGCACATGTGTTCAGCAAGGCTACCAAGGAGAACCTGGAAGGTTAATTGATATGTGTTTCAGGGGCTGTTTCCAAGGAAACAGCCCCTGTTTCTCTGTCTTTTTCATTGACCCCCTGGCTTTGCAATGGTACAATAGCCCAAAAAGGAGGAATGGACCATGTATCTTCCCATTGGCGGCGATATGGCAGTGCGGACCGAAACCATTCTGGGAATCTTTGATATGGACAACACGACCACCTCCAAGCACACCCGTCAGTTTCTCCAGATGGCAGAGCGGGACGGTCAGGTGGTCAGTGCTGCCGAAGACCTACCAAAAGCCTTTATCCTTACCAGTGAATACGGTATGTTCCGGGTCTATCTCACGCAGTTCAGCGCATCCACCCTAGAAAAACGGCTGGAAGCCCTGAAGCCCAAGGAAAACACATAGAAAGGACTGCAAAATGAAGCTTCAAATGCCAAACCTCAGAGAGTTCCTCCGAAAGAACCGGGGCGCTCTGGTCGTTTTATTGTTGGCTGCTGTATTGTTTGTGGGATTCTATCTGTATACCCACCCCAATGCTTCGGAAACCACCCCTGCCGCAGAAGAATATGCGGAATATGAAAGCGGCGTGGTGCAGGAAATCCTCTCTGATTCCTGCGAGCCGGACCCAACCGCAGAAAACGCCTACCGCGGCAGTCAGACCCTGCTGGCGGAAATCACCTCCGGCCGGTACAAGGGCAAAACCTATCTTACCAGCAACGCAGTGGGCCCTCTCTTTGGCGAACCGGTACAGGCGGGGGACCATATTACCGTAATTCTCTCCACCTATGCCGACGGAACCATTCAGTCCACGGTTTATGAATACGATCGCAGCACCCCCATCTATTTGCTGATTGGTCTTTTTTTCCTGACCACCATTCTGGTAGGCGGAAAAACCGGCTTGCAGTCTATTTTAGGTCTGGTGTTCACCGTGGGCGTGCTTCTGACCCTGTTGATTCCCCTGCTTTTAAAGGGCTGGCCCACCATCCCCACCACGTTCCTCATGTGTGGGTATGTAGCCATTGTAAGCTTTGTGGTTCTGGGCGGCCTGAACCGGAAGGTTATCTGTGCCGCTCTGGGAACTATCGCAGGCATGGCCATGGCCATGGTCTTTGGCCTCGCAGCTCAGAAAATTACCCACATTGACGGTCTGAGGATCAGCGATGTTGAGGCCCTGCTTCAGCTCCGCCAGACCGGAACCCCCATCGGACTGCGGGGCCTTCTGGTGGCAGGCATCATCATTTCGGCCCTGGGCGCCGTTATGGATGTGGCCATGTCCATCTCCTCTGCATTGTGGGAGGTCAAAACCGTGAATCCTGCCCTGGGCCCCAAAGAGCTATGGAAATCCGGCATGAACATCGGACGGGACATGGTAGGCACCATGACCAATACATTGATCCTGGCCTTTCTGGGCAGCGGCTTCACTCTGATTATTTATCTGTACTCCCTGAACCTTCCGTTCCATGAGCTTATGAGTTCTGCCTACATGGGTTTGGAAGTGGTCAGCGGCGTCGCCAGCGCCATCGGCGTCATTCTTTCCGTTCCCGTTACCGCTCTGCTTTGTGCCGTGTGCTTCTGCCACCACAAAAAGAGTGCATGAATCCTATAGAAAAACGGGGTGGCGTCACCGGCTCCCCCCCGTTGTATATCCCCTTGTGTAAAACGGCGTTGTCCCACGGTTTCGTGAGACAACGCCGCTGTTTCTTTAAATTTCACTGGGCTCTACATGCCAGATTTCATCGGCATACTGCCGGATGGTGCGGTCAGAGGAGAATTTGCCGGCGGAGGCAACATTCATCAGGCACTTCCGGCCAAAGGCCAGCCGATCGGCATAATCCCGGTTTGCACGAAGCTTGGTCTCCAGATAGGAGTCATAGTCCTTCAGGACGAAATAGTGGTCCGGGCGATGCCAGGAAGCACCGTCCAGCAGAGCATGATACAGCTCTCTCTGTTCGTCATCCGTAGGCACCGTACCGTCCACCAGCGTATCCAGCGCACGGTGCAGCTGGGGATTGGTATCATAAATACCCCGGGCCCAGTAGGTGTCTCTGATGCTGTTGAGCTCTTCCACCGTAGCACCGAAGATATAGTTGTTCTCCAGACCGGCTTCCCGCACAATCTCCACATTGGCACCGTCCATGGTACCCAGGGTCACTGCGCCGTTGAGCATCAGCTTCATGTTGCCGGTGCCGGAAGCCTCGGTGCCGGCAGGGGAAATCTGCTCGGATACATCGGCGGCGGGAATAATGTGCTCAGCATAGGAACAGTTGTAGTTCTGTACAAAAACTACCTTCAGCTGATCCTTGACTGCAGGGTCGTTGTTAATCATCTTGGCCACCCGGTTGATAAAGCGGATGATGGCCTTGGCCCGGGCGTAGCCGGGGGCAGACTTTGCGCCAAAGATATATGCGGTGGGATGGAAGTTCTGAAGGCTCCCATCTTTCAGGCGGTAGTAAATGTCCAGAACGGAGATAATATTCATCAGCTGCCGCTTGTACTCGTGCAGGCGTTTCACCTGTACATCAAACATGAAGTCGGGATTCAGCACCACACCTTCATTCTTCTCGATCACAGCCGCCAGCTGCTCTTTCTTGAGACGCTTGATGGAGTTGAACTGACGCACCATGTCATCGTCGATCAGAGGCTTCAGCTCGCTCAGCTTATCCAGGTTGGTGAGGAAGTCGCCGCCCACCCGGTACTTCACCATCTGGGTCAGTTCGGGATTGCACAGCCCCAGCCAGCGGCGGGGGGTAATGCCATTGGTCTTGTTCTGGAAGCGCTCAGGATATACCCGGTACCAGTCTCTGAACAGGTCATCCTTCAGAATCTGGGAGTGGATCTCCGCAACGCCATTGACATAGGAGGACACATACACAGACATATATGCCATGTGGGCCGTGTTGTCCCGGAGGATATACAGTTCGGGGTGCTCGCTCTTGAGCTTGGCATCAATGCGGCAGATAATATCGCAGACCTCAGGCACCACGGAGCGCAGCAGATCCATGTTCCACTTCTCCAGGGCCTCCGTCATAATGGTGTGGTTGGTATAGCAGAAGGTCTTCTGTGCCACTGCAAAGGCCTGCTCAAAGGTCATGCCCTCCACCATAAACAGGCGGATCAGTTCCGGAATGGAGATGGCAGGATGGGTGTCATTGAGCTGAATGGTGACAAAATCAGCAAAGCGGCTCAGATCGGTTCCATGGGTGTCCTTGTAAGCCCGCAAAATGTCCTGCAAGGAAGCGGAAGACAGCACATACTGCTGTTTCACACGCAGGCGCTTGCCCTCCCAGGTGGAGTCGTTGGGGTACAGCACTCTGGTGATATCCTCTGCCTTGTTCTTTTCTGCCAGAGCCCGGGCGTAATCCTGGGCATTGAAGGCATCAAAATCCAGCTCCTGCTCCGCTTCGCACTGCCACAGACGCAGGGTGCCGATATTCTTGGTGCCATAGCCAATGACCGGCACATCATAGGGCACCGCCAGAACCGTATGGTCAGGGAAAGCGATGCGGACCGCATGATTATACCGACGGTAGGACCAGGGATCGCCGTATTTGGTCCAATCGTCAGCCGTCTCTCTCTGGCTGCCATTGTCGTCAAATTTCTGCTTAAACAGACCGAAGCGATACCGAAGACCATAGCCGGACAGAGGGACATTGCAGGTGGCGGCAGAATCCAGGAAGCAGGCAGCCAGACGACCCAGACCGCCATTGCCCAGGGCGGCATCTTCGATCTCTTCCAGGCAGGCCAAATCCACACCGGCATTGAGGAATACCTTCTTCAATTCCTCCAGAATTCCCAGATTATACAGGTTGCTGTATACCAGACGGCCAATGAGGTACTCTGCGGAGAAGTAAAATGCCTTGCGGCTGTTGGTGCGGCCGTGCTTGCTGGCAGCCCAGTCATCGCTGATGGCAACCATCACCGCGCTGGACAGTGCCTCGTGAAGCTCCTGGGGCGTTGCCTCCTGCAGGTTCACATCGCACTGGTATTTCAGCTGTGCTTCTGTCATTTTCAGAATATTTTGACAATTTAAATTCATAATCAGTCTCCTCTATTGGAATCGCAGCCGCACGGGAGCGGTCACGGGATTTACTTGTTTCTGTTTCCATCCCGCCCATACATGTGGGTAAGATGTTTGATTTTTTCTGCCAGAGGCTCCGTAAACAGCCCCTCCTGTACACGCCAGGTCCAGTTATCCCCGGACAACGAGCCCGGGAAATTCATTCGGCTGTGGGCCCCCAGGCCCAGATAGTCCTGAATCTGTGCCACAAACAGGTCAGAAACCGACGCCATACCGCTGCGGATCATCCCCCAGGCATATCCCTCCCGTTCATTCAGGGCCAGATATTCTTTGGCGTACTCCACCGCCTCAGAGGGCGCCTCATCAAACCATTGCTGCACGGTCTGATTGTCGTGGGTTCCCGTATAACACACCGTATTTCTGGTGTAGGTATGGGGCAGATACTCACTGGGCTCCCGGGAGTCAAAGGCAAACTCCAGCACCTTCATCCCGGGATAGCCGGAATCTTGCTGCAGCTTGCGGACCCGGGCAGTAAGAAAACCCAAATCCTCCGCTATAAATGCCAGATGCGGCAGATTTTTTTGAATGGCATTGAGGAAGTCTTCGCCGGGGCCGGGAAGCCACTGACCGTTTTTTGCGGTAGAATCCCCTGCGGGCACTGCCCAGTAGCTCTCGAAGCCGCGGAAGTGGTCCAGGCGAATCCTGTCATACATCCGGCTGGCAGATTCCAGGCGGCGCATCCACCAGGCATAGCCGCTTTCCTTCATCCGGTTCCAATCATACAGAGGATTTCCCCAAAGCTGACCATCCGCCGTGAAGGCATCCGGGGGCACTCCGGCCACCATGGTGGGTCTGCGTTCCTCATCCAGCTGGAAAAATCCGGGGTTTGCCCACACATCCGCAGAGTCCAGGGGCACATAAATGGGCACATCTCCAATGATGCCGATTCCCCTGTCCTTGGCATAGGCCCGAAGCTTTCCCCACTGCTCAAAGAATTTGAACTGAAGGAAATACTGAAACACGATCTTATACTTCAGTTTTTCCCGATATTTTTGGATCTCGGCAGGGTCTCGCAGCCGCAGGCCTTCCGGCCAGCTGAGCCATTCGGCGCCGGAGAACTCCTCCTTGAGCGCCATGAACAGGCCATAGTCCGGAAGCCACGAATTGGCCTTTACAAACTCCTGAAAGGCCCGGTTGGGCATCCCGATAAAACGCTCATAGGCCTGATACAGAACCTTGCAGCGATTTTCATACAGCGCGCCGAAGTCCACCCGGCCCGCATCCTGACCCCAGTGGATTCCGTTCAGTTCCTCCTTTCGCAAAAGGCCTTCTTCTTCCAGTATATCCAGATCGATCAGATAATGGTTGCCGGCAAAGGTAGAAAAGGCCTGATAAGGAGAATTGCCGCAGCCTGTTGGAGACAGAGGCAAAACCTGCCAGTAGGACTGGCCCGCCTTCTCCAGAAAATCCAGAAACCTTCGAGCCTCTGCGCCCATGGTGCCTATTCCATAGGGACCGGGCAGAGAGGTGACATGCATCAGAATTCCGCTTGTTCGCATGGTGTTCCCTCCTCGTCATCCAATCTTGGGGTGCGTTCTTTTTAGCAGCTGAACATGGTGCGGCCGGGCAGAAGAGCCTCCTGCATGAAGGGCCGGAATCTCTTGCAGCCTTTGCTCCGGCGGAACCGCCCATGCGCAGATGTCCGCCGCTTTCAGGGCAGATGCTTTCGTTTTCCCACCGTCACTGTCCGCCGCAGGCGTATGCCTTGCTCTCCCATGTTTCCGGGTTCCGGTCACAAATCTCTTTCCGGAGCATCGGGCGCCGCTTGATTCTGCAAAGAATCCCCCGGGCTTCCCTTTGACGAGACCTGTCAGAGAAACACGGGGGTTCTAGCAGGGATTGGGGCAGCTTTTCCGAGAATTGCATTACCATTCTGGTAAAATCGTTTGAAAGTAGCTCCATTTTATCAAAATATCATGCCCATTTCAATCGTTTTCCACGGCTCTCCTCTTTTTCTCTTTTTCTCCCAAATCTTCGACACAGGTTTTATTGAATTTGTACATCCTATTTCATAATCTTGCATGTACATCCCCCCTGTTTTTAGTCATTCCTTATAAACGCTTCGATGTATCGCAGTACTCTTAAATCAATTTATTCTATGCTTTGCATTTTTGACCTGAAATTTTATTGTGATATTCTATTGACAAATAAAACTGCCGGTGGTACAATGTCCGTGTTTCAAGCACATTTTGGAGGAAGGGAGACACGCACCATGAAAAATCTGCATATGATCGTGATGAATATGATGGAAATGTGCATGTGCTCCATGTGCATGCTTCGCTCTGCCCTTTTTCCGATGCGCTTTCTGTCATACCAGAGATGACCGGCGAACTTGCGCCGCAACTGAGTTTGTATTACAGAGGGATGCTTCATCGGAAGCTTCCCTCATTTTTTATGGAAAGGAGCGATCTCCATGAAAACCATGGCAACGATCCTCACCCGTACTACCCTGACAAATCAGCGAATGCGCCCTTGCGTACTGCATTCCATATTCTGACCCTTACAACATTCAATCCACAAAGGAGCATACATACTATGAAAAAAATCACTTCTCTGGTTCTTACCGTTATCCTTACTCTGTCTCTTATTTTTGTATTTACCGGCTGTTCCCACGACGGATCCATTGTGATCGGTGTTCCCAATGATACCACCAACGAAGCCCGGGCCCTGCTGCTGCTTCAGGAAAACGGCATCATTACCCTGAAAGAGGGGGCCGATATCACCGCCACCATCCGGGACATCGAAACCAAACCCCAGAATCTGGAATTAAAAGAGATCGAGGCCGCCCAGCTTCCTGCTGCGCTGAAGGATCTGGACTATGCCATCATCAACTCCAACTATGCCATTGACGCAGGGATGAAGCCCGCAGAAGAGAGCCTCCTGACAGAGGGTTCCTCCTCTGCCTACAGCAACATTCTGGCAGTGAAGGCCGGCAGCGAATCCTCTCCCAAGATTCTGGCGCTGAAAGCCGCTCTGGAAAGCCAACAGGTCGCAGACTATATCACTGCTACCTACGGCGGTGCCGTGGTCAGCACCGTAGAGGCCCCCACCAACGGCTTTGACCCCACTGTGGACTATTCCGCCCTGGCAGGCCAGAGCATCAAGGTGGCCGCTTCTCCCGCGCCCCATACCGACATTCTGAAAATTGCTAGGGAAATTCTGGCTTCTAAGAACATTACCCTGGAAATCGTGGAATTTACCGACTATGTGCAGCCCAATCTGGTGGTAGACAGCGGAGAGCTGGACGCCAACTACTTCCAGCACCTGCCCTATCTGGAGGACTTCAACAGCCAGAACGGAACCAGTCTTGTGAGTGTCTCTGCCATCCATGTGGAGCCCATGGGGCTCTATGGCGGCAAGCAGACCGGCTTGGACGCTCTGAAGTAAATTGCAATTCTTTTGGGCTGCCCCTCCGGCGGCCCGAATCCCTGGTTGGAGGTTCCTATGATTGAAATAAAAAACCTGACAAAAACCTTTCCCGGTGCCGATGGCGGCGTAGAAGCCCTGAAAGATGTATCTCTTACCATTCACGACGGAGATATTTTCGGCATCATTGGCATGAGCGGTGCCGGTAAATCCACCCTGGTGCGGTGCATCAATATGCTGGAGCGCCCCACCCAAGGTACCGTCCTCATTGACGGGCAGGATGTGGGTGCCCTGAGCCAAAAAGAGCTGCGGAAGGTACGCAGAACTGTAACTATGATTTTCCAGGGCTTCAACCTGCTACAGCAGCGAACCTGTCTCAAAAATGTATGCTTCCCTTTGGAACTTTCCGGCGTTCCCAAGGCAGAAGCAAGGAAACGGGGATTGGAGCTTCTGGAAATCGTGGGGCTTCCCACAAAAGCCGATGCCTACCCGGCGCAGCTTTCCGGCGGACAGCAGCAGCGTGTGGCAATCGCCAGAGCTTTGGCAACAGAGCCAAAGGTTCTGCTGTGCGATGAGGCCACCTCTGCCCTGGACCCAAATACCACCCATTCAATTCTGGAACTGATCCGGGACATCCACAAAAAGCTGGGCATTACCGTCATCATTATCACTCACCAGATGAGCGTGGTGGAAGAGGTCTGCAATCGGGTTGCCATTTTGGACGCCGGCACCGTGGTGGAAGAGGGGGATGTGAGCGCCGTGTTCTCCAGCCCCAAATCCAGAGCCGCCCGGCAGCTGGTATTTCCCGAGGGCGTACAGGAGATTCTGAACCCCTGCGACGGGGAGCACCGCCTGCGCGTGGTGTTCAATGGTGCCCAGACCACCCGGACGCCCCTGATCTCTCAGATGGCCATGGAATTGGGAATCCCTGCCAATATTCTCTCTGCCTCTACCCGGCCCATCGGTGACAAAGTCTATGGAAACATGCTTCTGGGCATTCCCGGCGGACGGCAGGAGCTGCAACAGGCCATGAACTACCTGAACATGATTCCCGATATATTGATTGAGGAGGTTTCCGATCGTGCTGAATAATCTTTTTTCCCCGGAGGCCGTGCAAGAGGCCCTGGAGATCCTAAAAACCGAATTTCCCTTGGCCCTTTGGGAAACGCTCTATGTCACCCTGCTTTCCACCGCCTTTGCCATTGCTATCGGCCTGCCTCTGGGCATTTTATTGGTAGCCGGGCAGCCCAAGGGCATCTGTCCGCTGCCCAGGTGGCTCATGTCTGCGCTGAATGTCATCATTAACCTGCTGCGCTCCGTGCCGTTTCTGATCCTCATGATTATTTTGATTCCCCTCACCCGGGCCATTGTAGGCACCTCTGTGGGAACGGCCGCCTCTATCGTGCCTCTAGTGGTTGCCGCATTTCCCTTTGTGGCACGGCTGGCGGAGACCAGTCTCAGGGAGATGAATCCCAATGTGATAGAAGCCGCCCAGAGCATGGGAGCCTCTCCCATGCAGATCATCCGGAAGGTACTGCTCCCTGAAAGCATCCCCAGCCTTCTTTCCAATGCCACCACTGCCGTTACCACCATTTTGGGGTACTCCGCCATGAGCGGTATCATCGGCGGCGGCGGTCTGGGCAAGATCGCCATTAACTACGGCTACTATCGTTATAAAGATTTAGTGATGATTCTGGCCGTGGTCCTCTTGGTGGTTCTGGTACAGATTTTTCAGTCTCTCGGCACCCGTCTGGCTTCAAAATCCGATCGCAGAAAAAAGCATTTCTAATAAAATTGCCCCCATAGAAGACTGAAATTCCGTCTCCTATGGGGGCTTCCTATATTGGGTACTGAAGTAGGGCCGGAGACCCCCGGCCGGTGCTAGATCTTAGCAGCAGTTATTGTTGTTGTCACAGCCGCCGCACATGCAGCCGCAGTTTCCGCCGCCGCAATAGCCATTGTTGCCGCAGAAGTTACCGCCGCCGCAGCAGCAGAACAGGATCAAAAGAATGATCCACCAGGAGTTGTTCCCACAGCCACAGAAACCAGAATTGCAGTTCATAATTTGTACCTCCAGATTATTTTATTGGGCGGATTCACCGCTCATTCCATGGTATTCCAGAGGCAAAAAAGTGTGCATCATGAAAAAAGCTCTTCTATGGGAGCAAACCGGTAGCCTTCAGCTTCCCATTTGGTAAGCAGCTCATCCAGAATTTCTCCGTTGGTTTTGGAGGTGCTGTGCAGCAATACCACGGCCCCATTGTGGGTTCTGGGCAGAAGTTTGGAAAAAGCTTCGTCATGGCTGGGCTGACTGTCATTGTTCCAGTCCACATAGGCCAGCGACCAAAATACCGTTCGATAGCCCAGTTCCTGGGCCATGCGCAGGTTGTCCTCGCTGTAAATCCCCTGAGGGGGCCGATAGTACTTGGGAAGCTCCTGTCCCGTAACCTGCCGGAACAGATCCTCCACCTCTTTCAGCTCCTGTTCAAAGGTGGCGCGGTCTCCGATTTTGGACATATCATAATGATGGGCCGTGTGGTTTCCCACGGTGTGGCCCTCTGATACCATCCGCTTGACCAGTTCCGGGTTCCGCTCCAGATAATTTCCCACCAGGAAGAAGGTAGCCGGTGCCTCATGTTCTTTTAAAGTGTCCAGAATTTTGGCGGTCTGTCCGTTTTCATATCCGGCATCAAAGGTCAGATACAGCACTTTTTCTTCCGTCTCATCCACATAGGCGGCATCGAACCGTTCCAGATTTTTGGCAGAGGCATTGCCCACCGGAGTTTCTCCCTGGGTCTGAAAGCTCAGACCCCAGGAGCCGGTTTCAATGACTCTGTCGCTGCCTCTCACCAGAAGAAAGACCGCTGCCAGAGCTACGGCATAGATGCAAATGGCAACATCTCGTTTTTTCATAAAAATCACCCCGGTCAAGCCTATGCGGCTCGTCCGGGGTTTATTTCTCATGTCCTTCGATTTTGGCAGGCCAGCGCCCCCAAAAGCAGATAGAACACAGGGCTCACCACACTCTGGCTGATTCCAAACAGGGCATGGAATCCATAACCCAGTACCGCCAGAGTCAGAGCCAGTCTGCCTTCATTCAAATTTTTGAGCGCCGGCAGAATCACCGACCCCAGCAGGGCCAGATAAAAAATCATGGCAGGAACGCCCACATTGACCCACAGGTTCAGATACTCATTGTGCGCCGCATCCACACTGGTACGGCGAACCGCGCCGTCCGGCAGCGGCCTGGTAAAAATGATCTCCGACCGCTTCTGATAAGTGTCCGGACCGCCGCCCAAAAGGGGCTGTTCCATCCCCAGCCTCACCGCTTCTTTCCATATGGCAATGCGGCTGGACCCTAAGGTGTCAGGCGGGTTCCCGTGCAGCAGCTGAGACATGCCGGAAAGGGCGGTATTTTCTCCGGAATAGAACCAGAGAAATGTCAAAACCAGCAGGATCGCCACCAGGGCAACAATCAGCAGAATCTTTGTAAGCTTGGGAAAGGCCCGTCCCTTCAGCGGCCTCAGCCATATACCCGCAAGGAAGGCCAGCCCTGTCAGCATGGCAAGCAGCCACTGCACCGTCCCCCACCGCAGCCAGGTGGTCAGGACCGTTCCGTCATATGCATACCCCAGGGCAGATTTTCCCAAAACGCCCAGAAGCAGCACCCCAAGAATTTCTCCCATGCGGTCTATAGCAATTCCCTTGTACAGGCACAGGGGAAACAGCACCCCAAAGCTAAGCCCAATGGCTACAGGGCCTGCGGTGACCTCACTGCACAGCAGCGCCATCCAGGAGGCCCCGCCTGCAATCAGGCAGAAAAAGCGGCTGCGCTTTTTTTCCACAGCGTAAGCCCCCAAAAGAAACAGCGTGGCCATGGTGAGAAAGGCAGACAAAAGATCCGCATTTCCAATGGTCCCCATATATTCTCCGCTGTATTTCAGGCTGCGGTCATGAAATCGCAGCTCTTCGGGAAACAGATGCAGCGGATTGTACTGAAAAAACTGGAGGCAGACAATGACAAATGTAACGATCCCTGTGATTCCCAGGCCGATTTTCTCTTCCTTCCCCATTTCTCCCCACAGAGCCATGGCACAAAACAGCAGCATATACACAGCCAGGGTCAAAAAGCCCTCATTGCGCCGGTTTCCCCACCACACCAGTTCCGTGTATTGAGAATTCAGGGCAGACAACAGAGCCATTGCAAGAAAGGCCCCTGCAAACAGAATGGGAAGCCATTCCGGTCTTGTGAGCCTGGGCCTGTGCCGCAGCGCTGGGATGCATCCCAGCAGGAAGATTCCCGAGGCTCCCAGAAAGAGGAGATGCTTGGGGCCTACAATGCTTCGATAGCCCGTGGCGGGAACCCACAGAATAAAGACCGTACTAAAAAATAGGAGCCAAAGGCTCGCCCACTTCTGCGGGCTCCACCACTTCCGGATCAAAGGGGCAGCTCCTCTATGGTTCCGCGGCAGACCACCGTTGCAGGGCCGGTCAAAAGCAGCTGTGTGATCCTGCCCTCTTCACAGGTCACATCCACCTGCAAGGTACCGCCGGGATTTTCCACCAGAACCGGTCCCGGAGAGACCTGTCCGGTTACGGTGAGATAGGCCGCCAGAGAGCCGGTGCCCGTGCCGCAGGCCAGAGTGAAGTCCTCTACCCCCCGTTCAAAGGTACGGACCACTACATGGTTGGGACCCAGAAAATCGTAAAGGTTGGCATTTGCCCCCTTGGGATAGGCACTGTCATAGCGCAGGGCCCGGCCCATGGGACGAAGCTCTTCTAATGTCTTGTCCTGTAATCCCGGCACATGCAGCAGTCCATGGGGTACACCGGGATTTCCCAGCTCCGCGTAACCCGTCAGGCCCAGCGCCGTAGGCCGCCGGGGGTCCAGCACCGAGGGAAGATTCAGATGGACCTGATAGGTTTCCCGATCCAGTCTGGTTCCTGTCACCAGTCCGGCAGTGGTCTCCACCTTCTGGGTCTGCCCTGCCAGTCCCATTTCATATCCATAGCGGCAGATACACCTTGCTCCATTGCCGCACATCTCGCCCACAGACCCATCGGCGTTATAAAAGCGCATTTGATAGTCACCGCCTGCCCGGGCAGGCTCCACTGCCATGAGGCCGTCCGCTCCAATGGACAGACGGCGGCGGCACAGTGCCTTTGCAATACGGCTGAGCCGCTCCGAATCTGCCCAAAGGCTCCGATTGTCCAAAATGATAAAGTCATTTCCCGCTCCGGTCATTTTCCAGAACTCCATGGCCATCTCCTCCTATACACTTCAGATTCTATGGGTATTTTATCAGGTTCCCTCCCGTTTGTATAGGGTCAATCCTGCCATATGGAGGGCAGAATCTGCCTTCTGCCGGGATTGACTTTCCCGCCGTCTCTTTGATACAATAACCACGCGATGCTATGGGCATCGTCTGCCCGCCTGGGGTATCAGTTCCCCCGTAAACTGAAATTCACCATAGTAAGGAGCCATTTTATGGACCCTCGCGCTTTATACTACCAAGATTCTCACAAAATCACCTTTGAGGCCAGGGTATTAACCTGCACCGAGGAAAAAGGCCGCTATCTTGTCACCCTGGACAATACCGCTTTCTATCCCGAAGGAGGCGGTCAGCCTGCGGACCAGGGCATTCTGGACGGCGTCAATGTTCTGGATGTGCAGGAACAGGATGGCGCCATCCTGCACACCTGTGATGGGCCTTTGCAGCCTGAGCAAGTGGTGGAAGGCCGCATTCACTGGGAGCGCCGATTCGATTTTATGCAGCAGCACTCCGGCGAGCATATTCTTTCGGGCCTGATCCACGCCGCCTATGGGTTCCACAATGTGGGCTTTCACATGGGCGCAGATACGGTGACCATCGACTTTGACGGCATGATCCCCCAGGAGGACATCCCCGCCCTGGAGGCCAAGGTCAACGAAGCCATCTGGAAAAACTTCCCGGTAAAAACCTGGTTTGCAACGGAAGAAGAATTGTCCCGTCTTCCCTATCGCAGCAAAAAGCAGTTGTCCGGCGTGGTTCGTCTGGTGGAGTTCCCCGGTTATGACCTGTGTGCCTGCTGCGGCACCCATGTGGACAACACCGGAGAAATCGGTCTTTTAAAGATCCTTTCCCGTGTAAAGTTCCACCAGGGCGTCCGCATTGAAATGGTCTGCGGCGGCATGGCTTTGCGCTATCTGTCTCAGGTATTGGAGCAAAACCGCATGGTCTGCCAGACCTTCTCTGCAAAGCCCCTGGAAACCGGAGCCGCCGCAAAGAAGGCCCAGGAGGACATAGAAACTCTGAAATATCGGGTAGGAGCTTTGGAAAATCAGATTTTTGACACCATTGCCCAAGCCCACCAGGGCGCCCATAATCTGGTGCTGTTTGAAGATTCCATTTCCCCGGACGGTCTGCGCCGACTGGCAGACAAGCTGGGGGCAGCCACCACCGGCTTCTGCTTTGTCCTGTCCGGAAATGACGAAGAGGGCTACCGCTTTGCCGCTAACAGCAAAGACCAGGATCTTCGTTCCCTGGCAAAGGAAATGAATCGCACCCTTCACGCCCGAGGCGGCGGCAAGCCGGAATTCATTCAGGGCAGCATTCCCGCTACAAAGGATGCCATTGAAGCCTTTCTGGCCTCACTTTCTGCCATGTAATACAGACCTTATAAGAAGGCACTGTGTCTATATACCGTAACCAATGCTACATAAAAAGCACCGGATTTCAGGAAAAATCCGGTGCTTTTTGTTATGGTTCCGTGATTTCAATGGTGCCGCCGCCAACTACCACATCTTCCTGGTACAAGACCACCGCCTGTCCCTTGGTCAGTGCCCGCTGGGGCTCCCGGAAGGTGATGCGGACTCTGCCGTCCGGAAGGACCGTGGCTGTGGCAGGCTGCTCCGGGTGGTGATACCTTGCCCGGGCCAGAACCTCCACAGGGGTTTCGGGTGCTGTAAAGGCGATCCAGTTGAAGTCCTTTGCAATGACGGTCCTTTCAAACAGCTGGTCGTTGTCCGCCAGAACCACCGTATTGTCCTCCGGGCGAATCTCCTTCACATACAGGGGGCGTCCTCCGGAAACACCCAGGCCCCGGCGCTGTCCCACCGTATAATGAATAATGCCCTTATGGGTTCCCAGAATCTTCCCGCTGACATCCACAAAGTTTCCTTTTGGATACTCTTTTCCGGTCCTGCGGCAGATAAATCCCGCATAATCCCCATCCGGTACGAAACAGATATCCTGACTGTCTCGTTTATGGGCATTGACAAAGCCCTGCTGCTGTGCAATGGCCCGAACCTCCTCCTTTCGAAGGCTGCCCAGGGGGAACTGGGTATGGGCCAGCTGATCCTGGGTCATGGCATAGAGCACATAGCTCTGATCCTTCTGAGGATCCGGTCCTTTCAGCAGGAGCCATCGTCCATTTTCTCCCTGCATGATCCGGGCGTAGTGTCCCGTTACCACATAGTTGAGCCCCAGTTCCTTGGCTCTGCGGTACATCCGGTCAAATTTCAGATATCGGTTGCAGTCAATGCACGGGTTTGGGGTGGCACCTTCCTCATAGGCCCCTACAAAGCGGTCCATGACCTGCCTTGCAAAATCATCTTTAAAGTTAAACACGTAATAAGGAATGCCCAGCCTGGTGGCCACCATCCGGGCGTCCTCCACATCCTCCAACGAGCAGCAGCTTTTTTCCTGGGAGATGCCGCTGTCATGCAGACGCATGGTCGCACCGGTACAGCGGTAGCCCTGCTGCTTCATGAGATAGGCCGCCACCGCACTGTCTACTCCGCCGCTCATGGCAATGAGGGCGGTCTTTTCATCTATGACCATAAATTTTCCTCCGTCTTGGTTCACTCTGCCAAAATCGCCCAGCGCATTTTGGTAGATTTGGCCCGGGGATTTCTCACACATTCTTCCGGTGTGGGTCGAATCACATCCCGGGCCACTTCCTGATAAATGCCCGCCCGGCAAAGCTCCTTAAAGGACTTTTTCACCAGACGGTCTTCCCCGGAATGGAAGGTCAGCACAGCCACCCGTCCACCGGGGGCCAGCACCTGAGGAAGCTTTTCCAAAAATGCATACAGCACCTCGAATTCACTGTTTACATCAATTCTCAGTGCCTGAAATGTCCGCTGGCAGGATTTTTTCACTGCTTCTTTCTGCTCCTTCTTAGGCAGAAATGCCAGGGCCTGCTCCACCACGGAACGCATCTGGCTGGTGGTTTCAATGGGTTTCCCCTCCTTGCGCCATGCCATAACCACATCGGCAATCTGCACGGCATAGGGTTCATCGGAATTTTCGATGAGCATTCCCTCCAGCTCCTCCCGATTCAGTTCCGCCAGCCGCTGGGCGGCTGTGACGCCGGACTGAGGATTTAGCCGCAGATCCAGAGGGCCTTCCACCTTGTAGGAAAATCCTCGCTCCGGATTATCGATCTGCATGGAGGAAACCCCAAGATCCGCCAGAATGAAGTCCAGCTTTCGGCCGGTATCCCGAACCACCTGGTCAATGTCTGCAAAGTTCTGGAGCCGCACCGTGAGGATTTCTTCCCCATAGCCCAGATCCTGAAGCCGTTTTTTTGTTTTCTCAGACTCGATTGGGTCTACATCCAGACCATAAATATGGCCCCGGCCCTGCAGCTGTTCCAGCATCTTTCTTGTATGGCCGCCATAGCCCAGGGTGGCATCCAGTCCCACCTGACCGGGTTGGATCTGCAAAAAATCTAAAATTTCCTGCACCATAATGGAAATATGCATTCCCGCCGGAGTATTTCCCCGGGAAATCACTTTGTCAATGGTCTCCTGATATTTTTCAGGATTCAGCTCTTTATATTTTTCCTCAAATCGCCTGGGATGGGTACCAGAATACCGAACCCGCCGCTTATGCTGCTGTTCCATGGCTTCTCCTTCCGGGCAACGGTAAGCCCCTGTTTTTTCTCATTATAGCATACCCGCAAATAAAAAAACAGAGGGTTTTCGCCCCTCAAAAGCAGCATTCCATCTGCTATTAGTGATCTGGTCACAGAAAACCGATTTCCGTTGTTCCATAATATATGCATTGTATCGTGCAAAGCAAACCTGGGAGGAATGTCACATGGAACCGAAAAAACGCAAGAAACGAAGGGCCTCTGTAAAGGAAACGGACTGTGTGGCCTGCGGCTGCTGCGTAAAAGTCTGCCGCCTGTCTGCCATCCGAATTGTGAAGGGCATTGCTGCCAAGATCAGCGCAGACCAATGCATCGGCTGCGGCCTGTGCGCCAAAGAATGCCCGGCCTCTGTCATCACCATCCAGGAGGTGTGCCTGTGAAAAAGCGTTGGTATGATTATTTATGGATTGCATCCCTGGCCTATCTCCTCCTGGGCTTTTTCAATATTCTGTTCGCCTGGCTGGGACTTTTGTGCTTTTTCATTCCCCTGGTTCTGTCTTTGGTAAAAGGAACAAAGAGCTACTGCAACCACTATTGCGGCAGAGGTCAGCTGTTTTCTCTCCTGGGAGGACAGTTCGGACTGTCTCGAAAAAAAGATATCCCAAACTGGATGAAAAGCAAGGGGTTCCGCTACGGATTCCTGATTTTCTTTTTCGTTATGTTCTTTCAGATGCTGTGGAATACTTTCCTGGTATTTGCAGGCACCCATAGTTTAAGGCAGGCCGTCACCTTGCTGTGGACCTTTCGCCTGCCTTGGCATTGGGCCTATCACGGGACCCTGTTCCATCCCGGTGCGGCGCAGTTTGCCTTTGGCTTCTACAGCGTAATGCTGACTTCCACCGTTTTGGGACTGGCAACCATGGTGCTGTTCAAGCCCCGCAGCTGGTGTGTCTACTGTCCCATGGGTACCATGACCCAACTGATCTGCAAAGCAAAAAATCACAATACAAAATAGGAGGATGTTATATGAAACGAGTGGTTCCTTTTCTCATGTCTATGATGCTTATGACCGGCTGCGGCGTCTCCGGGTCAGGCAGTTCCTATCAGCAAATTTCCATGGAAAAAGCCATGGAACTGATGGAAACCGAAAAAAATTATATTATTTTGGATGTACGCACTGAGGAAGAGTATGTTGAGGCGCACATCCCCGGTGCCATCTGTGTTCCAAATGAAAGCATCGGCGTCGGTGAAATCCCGGAGCTTCCCCAAAAAGACCAACTCATTCTGGTCTACTGCCGCAGTGGCAGCCGCAGCAAGCGGGCAGCGCAGAAGCTGGCAAAGCTTGGTTATACCAATATTATGGAGTTCGGCGGCATTCTGGATTGGCCCGGCGAAACTGTGTCAGAAGACATCTGATTGCAAAGCAAAATTACAGAAAAACAACCGGAGGGCCACCTGACCCTCCGGTTATCTTTTTAATGCTGTTCCCTGTTTGCATTCGTATCGGCAGAAACCCGCTCCTTTTCCAGCAGTTTTTGATACGTCAAATCCATCCCCAACGCTCCCAAAGGTGCCGTTATGAGAATGGCCAGTACCGCTACAGACAGAACGATCTGTCCGCAGGGCAGCCCCAGAGACAGCGGAACCGAACCGATGGCAGCCTGTACCGTGGCTTTTGGCAGGTAGGCAATCACGCAAAACAGCCGTTCTTTCCCGTTGAGCTTCGTACCCAGCAGGCAAAGAAATACACCGAAGGCCCGAAACACCAGAGCAATCAGAATCATCACAACTGCGGCAATTCCCGCACCGACGGTGTATCGAATGTCAACCGCTGCGCCCACCAGGACAAACAGTATGACCTCTGTGGCAATCCACAATTTTCCGAACTTTTCAGAAAGTCGTTTCGAGACAAATGCAACACTTTTCAGTTTGATGACACACGCCATGCTGACCACTGCCAGCAGGCCGGACACGGAAACCACATTTTGGGTCCAGTCTTCTATAGCCATGAGCAGGAAGGAAACTCCCAATACAATCACCACCTTCATACTGTTGCGAATGCAGCGTCTATGTGTATACGCCCTTTCAAAGAACAGGCTCAGAAAAGATCCTGCCGCTGCCCCCAGCGCAATACCCAGAACGATTGAAGTGGGAATCTTGGCAAACTCCATAAAACGGGCGCTTTCACCCTGCGCCATTCCTACAAAGGTTGAGAACAGAACAATGACAAAAATGTCATCGCAGGAGGCCGCCGCCATAATCATCTGGGGAATACTTTTCTCTGTGCCGTATCTGGTGTCCATGAGCTGCACCATTCTGGGAACCACAACTGCGGGAGACACCGCTCCAAGGACCGCACCCATAACCGCAGCATCCATTCCGGAAATGCCCAGAATGGATGGAGCCAGCAGGGAAAACGCCAGAATCTCGAAGCAGGCCGGAATACACGACATCATGACAGCAGGCCGCCCCACTTTTTTCAGATCGGACAGATTCAAAGAAAGACCTGCTTTCAGCAGGATGATGATTAAAGCCATCCGGCGCAATTCCGCAGAAATGGATAAAATGGAGGGGTCCAGAACATCCAGAACACAGGGTCCCAGAACAATGCCGGTTGCCAGCATCCCGATGATGCGCGGCAGCTTCAGCCTTTGGCAGATCGCCGCCATGGCAAGACCCACCAGAAAAATCAATGCCAGTGATGTTAACATAATTTTCTCTCCTTCAGGCGCAAAAAAGCTGATGCTTTCTGCGACAATCAAATCACAGAAGTCATCAGCTTACTAAGCGGTTTCGGTTTCCCGGGGGAGAACTTCATTCCCGAAAGCCATTATACCCTGTCAACGGCCTTTTGTAAATTACTTTTCCCTAAAAATCCAAATTTTCTGTTCTGCTTAAAAGGGCCACGGTTTCCACATGGGCGGTTCTGGGGAAGAGGTCTGCGGCCTGCACCGTACGCAAAGCGAAGCCCTTCTTCTGGAGCAGGGCCACATCCCGGGCCAGGGTGGCAGGGTCACAGGACACATAGACCAGCTTTCTGGGGTTCATTTTATCCACAGCCTCTATGACATCCTGACTCAGGCCCTTTCTGGGCGGGTCTACCACTACTACATCCGGGGTGAGGCCTCTGGCCTGGAGCTCCAGTGCTGCGGTTCCTGCATCGCCGCAGAAAAATTCCACATTGTCTGCACCGTTTCGCACGGCGTTGTCTCTGGCATCCTCCACAGCCTGGGGCTCCAGCTCTACCCCCATGACTTTTCCCGCTGCTTTGGCCATTGCCAAAGTGATGGTGCCCACGCCGCAGTACAAGTCCAGCACCGTGTCGGTTTTCTGAATGTCTGCCTGGCTGATGGCCATTTCATAGAGTTTTTCCGCCTGGGGATGGTTCACCTGATAAAAAGACCGGGGCGACAGCCGGAAGGTCATGCCGCACAGCGTGTCTTCGATCCAGCCCGGGCCATAGAGCGTGTGAAAGGCATCGCCTAAAATGGAATTGCCGGGCTTTTTATTTACCGACAGAACCAGTGTGGCAAATCCCGGGATCTTTTCCAGGCGTTCAATGAGAGGCTGAGGTTTGGCAAGACGGTCGCCATTGATCACCAGACACACCAGGATCTGCCCGGAAATCCAGCCTTTTCTCACATAAATATGACGAACCAGTCCTTTATGGGTCTGCTCATTGTAGGCGCTGACCCGGTACTGGTTCATGTAATCCGTCACCGCATCCCGAACCAGATCCATTTCCTTCGGAAGAATCAGGCAGCGGTCACCGACCACCAAATCGTGGCTTCCCTCCTGATAAAAGCCTGCCACTGCCTTGGTTTTGTGCATACCCAGGGCATACTGGGCCTTATTCCGATAGCAGGTAGCAGACGGAGCAGGCAGGATAGGAACCTGCTCCAAATTCTGCCCGCCGATTCGGTTCAGTGCTCCCCGAACCCGCTCCGATTTCAGTCGGCATTCCTCTTCGTAGTCCATATGCTGAAAGGCACAGCCGCCGCAGCGCTTGCCCAGAGGGCAGTCCCGATTGACCCGGTGAGGAGACACCTGTAGAATCTTTTCAATTTTTCCGGCGGCCCAGGTCTTGGCCACCTTAGTGAGCCGGATTTCACAGATCTCACCATAAATTGCATTGGGAATAAACACGGCGCACCCTTCCACATGGGCCACACCCTGGCCCTGGGCGGTATAGTCCGTGATCGTTGCGGTATAAACCTGATTTTTGTTGAGCATAGCGCCTCCTTAGATTCTGTACAGCCGTTTGCCGTTTTCCATGGTGATTTCCTGCATCCGTTCAGGGGAAACGCCCCGAAGCTCGGCCAGCTTCTCCGCCATGCGGTAAATGTAGCCGGGGTCATTGCGGCGGCCTCTGTATGGCTCCGGCGCCATATAGGGGCAGTCGGTCTCGATCACCATTCGATCCATGGGAATGGTCATGGCAGTTTCCACCAGTTTTCTGGCATTTTTAAAGGTAATCACTCCGGTAAATCCCATATACCAGCCTTTAGAAACCAGATATTTTGCCATTTCCGCGGAACCGGAATAGCAGTGAAACACCCCTGTTACCTGGGGAAACTCCTTAAGAATTGCCAGAGCATCCTCGTGGGCCTCCCGTTCATGGATGATGACGGGCAGATCCAGCTCCCGGGCCAGCTCCATCTGCTTGCGAAAGCACACCATCTGCTGCTCTCTGGGAACATCTTCATAGTGATAATCCAGACCGATCTCTCCCACGGCCTTCACCTTGGGATTTTCCCGGGCCATCCGCCTGTAGGCTTCCAGCACCTCATCTCCAATGTCATCCGCTGCGTCGGGATGAGAGCCTACTGCGGCATAGATCCAGTCATGTTCCTCTGCCAGCCGACAGGCCGCCTGGGAGGAGCGAAGGTCGCAGCCCGGATTCATCAGCAGGCCGATCCCCTGCTCCGGCAGTCTTTTCAATAGCGATTGCCGGTCTTCATCGAACCGGCTGTCGTCCAGATGGGCGTGGGTGTCAAACAGCATAATGCAATTCCTCAACTCTCTATGATACATTTTCTCTATCTTACCGCAAACCTTTCCTTCCCGCAAGATGGAAAATATCATAAACATTGGGTTTATTTCCCACAAATACGGGGCATACTGATGTTCGGAGGTGCTTAACAAATGAACAACGACAAGGAAAACAAGAGTCTCTGGCAGGGACTCAAGGCCAAGGGCTACTACATAGCCCTGATCCTGTGTGCCTGTGCCATCGGGATCTCCGGCTATGTATACTACCGCTCTTCCAACAAATCCCCTGCCACGGAGGAAACCACCATTGCAACCGTGGCCACCACCCCTGCGGGGCTGTCCAGGGACGGGGACCCCATGGTTCCCGCCATCGGCACCGGTCCTACCATCCCCCAAAAGGAAACCACTCCCTCTACAACTCCTACAGAGCCTGAAAAGCCACAAAAAACCATGTGGCCTGTAGAGGGCGAAGCCGTGGCGGCATATGCCATGGACAAGCTCACCTTCAACGAAACCACCAAAGACTGGCGGGTCCACAATGGTGTTGACCTTGCGGCAGCCGCCGGAACCCAGGTCAGGGCCGCCGCTGACGGCCAGGTCTACACCGTCTACAATGACGATCTTATGGGTACCACCGTGGTCATCCGCCATGTGGGCGGATACCTCACCACTTATGCCAGTCTGGCAGAAGATCCGTCTGTGAAGGCCGGTGACAGCGTGAAGTGCGGCGATACCATCGGGGTCGTGGGCACCACTGCCCTGTGTGAAAAGGCGCTGGACCCTCATGTCCATTTCAGTGTCACCTGCAACGACAAGCCGGTAGATCCGGAACAATTCCTGGAATAATTCTTTCCTCCACAGTTTCATGTTCTTCCTCTTTTCGGGGGTTGCCCCGGCATCGTGCCCGATGCGTTGGCTGTTCTGCACAAGCAGAACAGCCTTTTTTTGTGCATAATATCACCCGCCAACACATTGCATCTAAAACTATAATTTGATATACTTCACCTGTCTCACTAGTTAGTTAAAATAGAGAGAAGGAATGATTATGATTAGTTCAAACTTAAAAAAGGTTGCATCCTCTCACGGGCTGCAAGTGAATCATGGCATTGCCTACGGCCAGATCCGGGGCTACGCCGTGACCCTTTCGGAAGGGAACAACTATAGACGCATCGATATTATAACCACCGTTTCCGATCCACAGTGCCTGGAATCCCTGCAAAATCTTCTGCAAGACAGCAATAGAACAGCAGAATATCTGATTCAGAAGGTGGATTTTACCCCCAAACACATTGTCATCACCTTCCGTAATACCATGGGATCCATGAAAGGATTTACCGCCTTCATTGCGTGGTTCTTTCCTCTTCTGGATCATTTCAGCGCCACAAAAACAAACACATGCCCGGAATGCGGCTGCGATCTGTCCAGCGGCTGCTGGAAACTGGCCAATGGCTCTGCCTATTATGTCCACCAGAGCTGTGGTGACAGAATCAGGCGTCGTATGGAAGCCGAAGCAGAAGCCTGCAATCTGCAATCCCCAAAATCCTATGGCGCCGGTGTTGTGGGTGCTCTGCTGGGCGCTTTGCTGGGTGCCATTGTGTGGGCGCTGGTATTGCATATCGGTTATATTGCCGTTGCTGTAGGTCTTTTAGTAGGATATCTGGCAGAACGGGGCTATACCCTGTTAAAAGGAAAGCCCGGCAAGGCCAAACCTTTCATCATTGGCATCGCTGTTGTGCTGGCCGTTGTACTGGGTACTTTCCTGTCAGAGACACATATTCTGGCGAGGGTAATCAGAGGCGCTCCCTATGCATCGCTGCAATATTTCTTGTATATGCCCAGACTTCTGTTTTCTCTAATGCAGACTGATCCCCTTTATCGTGCTGACATTTTGACCAATCTCGGCCTTGGTCTGCTCTTCGGTCTGCTTGGCGCATTTAATGTTATGAAGAGATCTTCTTCGGAAGCTTACGACGGAAAGGTAATCGATCTGCCCTGATTTTTCCCTGTTATACAAAAACTGCCAAACAGCTTTTCGTTACTGATTTCCGAAAAAACAAAAGGTGGCAAGGTTTTTTACTTGACAACCGAGAAAAAATCGTGTATACTGGTGAGGCTGTCAAGGGAATTGCCTTGATACAAGGAGGAAGCCCATGAAACTGGAAGAATTGGGCCTGTCCCTGCTCTTTGATTACTACGGGGATCTGCTGACCGAGAAACAGCGGACCTGTTTCGATTTGTACTACAATCAAGACCTGTCCCTGAGCGAAATCGCTCAGGAAGCCGGGATCAGCCGTCAGGGAGTGCACGACTCTCTGAGCCGGGCAGAGGCCGCCCTGAGAACCATGGAGGCCAAAACCGGAGCTGCCGCCCGGGATACTCAGTGCCGCCAGGCCATGAATCGGATTCGGCTGGCAGCCAGGAAGCTATTGGAGCATCCGGACCCCCTGGCCAAAGCACTGGCCCAGGAGATTCTGGAAGCTGCCGACACCATGAAGGAGTAAGCAATGGCGTTTGAAGGCTTAACTGAAAAATTATCCGCCACCTTCAAAAAGCTCCGCGGCAAAGGCCGCCTCAAAGAGGCTGATGTGAAGGAGGCCATGCGTGAAATCCGTCTTGCTCTTTTGGAAGCAGACGTCAGCTACAAGGTTGTTAAGGATTTCACCAAATCCGTGACGGAACGCTGTATCGGCGTGGATGTCCTGGAGTCTTTGACTCCCGCCCAGATGATCGTGAAGATCGTCAATGAAGAGCTGACCCGTCTTATGGGCAGTGAAACACAACATATTACCATCAATCCTAAGGGCCCTACGGTTGTAATGCTGGTGGGTCTGCAAGGTGCCGGTAAAACCACCAACGGCTCCAAGCTGGCAGGCCTCATGAAAAAGCAGGGAAAAAATCCTCTGCTGGTCGCCTGCGATATCTATCGTCCTGCGGCCATCCGTCAGCTGGAGGTCTGCGGCGAAAAGCTGGACCTGCCCGTGTTCCAGATGGGCCAGACCAATCCCGTGGACATTGCCAAGGCCGCTGTGCAGCACGCCATCCGCCACGGCAACGACATGGTTTTTCTGGATACTGCCGGTCGTCTCCATGTGGACGAAAAGCTGATGGAAGAGCTGAAGGCCGTCAAAGCCGCCGTAAATCCCCAGGAAATCATGCTGGTGGTGGATGCCATGACCGGTCAGGACGCTGTGAATGCCGCCCAAAGCTTTAATGAGTGGCTCAATATCGACTCTGTCATGCTGACCAAGCTGGACGGCGATGCCAGAGGCGGTGCAGCCCTGTCTGTCCGGGCCACCACAGGAAAGCCCATTAAATTTGTGGGCATGGGTGAAAAACTCAGCGATATTGAGGCCTTCCACCCCGACCGCATGGCCTCCCGTATTCTGGGCATGGGCGATGTTCTGAGCCTCATTGAAAAGGCAGAGAAAGCTTTTGACGCCAAGAAGGCCGCCGAGCTGGAGGAACGGCTAAAATCCAACAAGTTCACGCTTCAGGATTTCTACGACCAGCTGGTGCAGCTCAAATCCATGGGTTCCATGCAGGAGCTTCTGGCCCAGCTCCCCGGGGCGGGCAATATGAAGGACCTGAAAGTGGACGAAAAGGCCATGACCAGAACCGAGGCTATCATCCTGTCCATGACTCCCAAAGAGCGGGACAACCCCTCGCTCATCAATTCCAGCCGCCGCCAGCGAATTGCCAAAGGTGCCGGTGTCCAGATTCAGGATGTCAACCGCCTTTTGAAGCAGTTTGAGTCCATGCGGGCCATGGTAAAGCAGTTCTCCGGCCCCGGTGCCGGCAAAAAGATGAAGCGTCTGGGCCGCCTGAAAGGCATGGGCGGATTCCCCGGCATGTAATTCGTTCGTAACAAGCCCCTATCTAGGCTTTACGATATAAATTTTTTATATTATATTTGGAGGTGAAACCCCATGGTTAAGATCAGACTGAGAAGAATGGGTGCAAAGAAGGCTCCTTTCTACCGTATTGTTGTTGCTGATGCCCGTTCCCCCCGCGACGGCCGTTGCATCGAGGAAATCGGCACCTACAACCCCCTGACCCAGCCCGCCGTTGTCAATGTGGACTGCGAGAAGGCTAAGACTTGGATCAAGAACGGCGCTCAGCCCACCGATACCGTCCGCGGCCTGCTCAAGAAGGCTGGCGTACTGTAATTTCCTGAAGGAGTGTTCGTCATGAAGGACCTTTTGCTGTATATAGCAAAGAACCTTGTCGATAACCCCGATGCAGTTCGTGTTACCCAGACTGAGGATGAAGAAGGCACCATCCTGGAGCTCCATGTAGCTTCTGAGGATATGGGCAAGGTCATCGGCCGTCAGGGCCGGATCGCGAAGGAAATCCGGACCATCATGAAAGCTGTTGCCCAGCGCAACGGCCAGAGGGTCACGGTGGATATTGTCGATTAAAATGCTGTCTTCCGGCCCCATGGGCCGGAGAAAACCGGCAGTAGGATACGGTGCGGCCCTATGGGCTGCACCGTTTTTCTTTTTCTTCCATTTCCCATACACCGAACCTTCCTTTTATTAAAGGTGCTGACAAAAGGATCCATGGTTATAAAATATATGTACTTTAATTAGGCAGAAAATCATTGTATTTTCATTTGAATCTGTTATAATAAAAACAACAGCAGTTACATGTTGTCCGTGGATGTACCGCCTGCTTCCCGCAGCGGTGGAATTCCCGTTCCCAAACAGAAAGGATGATGAAACATGAATAAAACCTATCCGTTTGTATTGCAGGATCTGCCCTATTCTTATGAGGCCTTAGTCCCCGTTTTGGGAAGTGATACCCTTCATTTTCACCACGATAAGCACATGAATGCTTATGTTGACAACCTGAATAAAGCCTTGGAGCCTTATTCCGATTTTCACAATCTTTCTCTGCCCCAGCTGCTGACCAAGCTGTACGAGCTGCCCCAGGCTGCACAGACTGCCGTGCGAAACAATGGCGGTGGTGTTTACAACCATTCGCTGTACTTCTCCACTCTGATTCACCCCAATGCCGGAACAACGCCTTCCGCCTCCTTGCAGGCTGCTATCGATCGTGACTTTGGCGGCTTCGATCAGATGCTGACTCAGCTCAGACAGGCTGCACTGGGCCGATTCGGTTCCGGCTGGGCCTATGTTGTGGCTGATGAAAACGGCGTCCTTTCTATTTGCTCCACTGCCAACCAAGATGTGCCGGATCTTTCCAAATTTGCTCCGCTCATGACCGTTGATGTCTGGGAGCATGCCTACTATCTGGATTACCAGAACCGCCGTCCTGACTATTTTGATGCACTGATGACGCTGATAAACTGGGATGTTGTCAGCAAGAATTATGAACAGAGCGCATTCTGCCTCTAAATTCAGGAAATCTCACACAAACAATCTATTACTTACAGAAAGAGAGTCTATGTCTATGAAAACCAAATACAGTGGCACCCAAACGGAAAAGAACCTGGAAGCCGCCTTTGCCGGCGAATCTCAGGCCCGCAACAAATACACCTACTTTGCCTCCAAGGCAAAAAAAGAAGGCTATGAGCAGATTGCCGCTCTGTTCCTGAAAACAGCAGACAACGAGAAAGAGCATGCCAAGCTGTGGTTCAAGGAACTGAACGGCATCGGGGACACCACCTCCAATCTGAAGCAGGCCGCAGACGGAGAAAACTACGAATGGACCGATATGTATTCCGAGTTTGCCAAGACCGCAGAAGAAGAAGGCTTCCCGGAGCTTGCCGCCAAATTCCGCATGGTTGCGGCCATCGAAAAGGAACACGAAGAGCGCTACCGTGCGCTGCTGCACAATGTAGAAACCGCACAGGTCTTTGAAAAGAGCGAAGTCAAGGTCTGGGAGTGCAGAAACTGCGGCCACATTATGGTGGGCACCAAGGCCCCGGAGGTTTGCCCTGTTTGCAATCATCCCCAGAGCTATTTTGAAGTGCACTGCGCAAATTATTGATTCGATCCATACCATACCATCAGGGGGACAGCTGTGCTGTCCCCCTGACCTATTGGGCATTTTCTGTTTTTCCCCGTTTTTTGTCTCACTGTCCCTGCGGAGGGCTGTTGAGGAATAGCTGTTTATATCTTTTATTCCACAGGGCATCTTTTATGATACCAATGTCCCGACTCCATGGTATATCCTTTTTCAGAAAGGAGCTCGCTGACCGTAACAAACCCATAGCCCTCTTTTTCCAGTTCGTCCATGACCTCCAGCGCTGCATCCACTGAGCTTTGTGACATATCATGCATCAATATGATGTCCCCGTCTTCTATTTCTTTCAACAGGTTATTCTTCACCTGTTGACAATCGTGCGTTGCCCAGTCTCGTGGATCTACTGACCAATGGATCAGGGACAGTCCCTTTTCCCGCGCCACCTGTCGCAGAAGTTCACTGTCCTCTCCTCCGGGAGGTCGCAGAAGTTTGACCCTATTTCCCGTAAGTTCATATAGAAATTCCTGTGTTTTCTCCAATTCCGTCTCCAATTCTTCTCTGGACATCTGAATCATGGAGTTATGGCTGTAGCTATGCAGCCCCACTTCATGGCCTTCCCCCAAAATTTCAGCCGGCAACTCCGGATATAGCTCCATCCGATAGCCGCATAAAAAGAAGGTTGCCTTAGCCTCCCGCTCCTGTAATCCCTCCAAAAGCTGTCTGGTGAACCGGCCGGAGGGGCCATCGTCGAAGGTGAATGCCACTTTTTTATCCACAGCCCCTGTGGAAACTGTGGACAACCCAACAATTATGCACAGGCTAACGAGTAAACGAAGTAAATGTTTCATTGCAAACTCCTTCCGTACTGTCCCTTGACGGGACGGCGAAATTCAGGTAAGATGAAGAAAAGGATGTGATACCATGATTGAAATTCTATGTCCCCTGTGCGGCGCACCACTGCATCAGGAGAAGCCTGCATGGCAGTGTCAAAACCGCCATGCCTTTGATGTGGGGCGGCAGGGCCATGTAAATCTGCTCCCCGTGACCCAAAAGCATTCCCTCCATCCCGGAGACACCAGAGAGCAGGTAGCCGCCCGGCGAACCTTTTTGGAGGCAGGATATTATGCCCCCATTGCCCATGCAGTCTGTGAAGCCGCAAAAAATTACGGTGTTTCCCATCCGCAGATCTTGGATGTAGGCTGTGGAGAGGGATATTACGGGGCCCAGGTAGCGCAGGCCACACAGGGCTCTCTGGTTGGTCTGGATATTTCTAAGGATGCAGTCCGTCTGGCCGCCGGACGGTACAAAGACAGCACCTGGCTGTGTGGCACCGCCTCACATCTGCCCTTTCGGGACCACACCTTTCATGTGGTTATGAGTATGTTTGCCCTCACCGTTGCCCAGGAATTTCGCCGGGTCTTAACAAAAGACGGCATCTATCTCCAGGTTCTGGCCGCAGAAGATCACCTGCTGGGGCTGAAATCCGTGATCTATCCGGAGCTTTTGCACCGGGAGAAGGACTCCGTTCCTGCGCTTCCGGGCTTTACCCTGGCGCAGTCCCGCAGGGTCCGTTTTTCCTTCCGTGCAGAGGGGGAACAAATTCAGAATCTGCTGTCCATGACGCCGCATTTATTCCGCATTTCCAAGGAAGGGGCGAAGCGTCTGGATTCGCTGGATGCTCTGGAAGACACCGCAAGTGCCGTGGTGAATGTGTACCGCCCTGCTTGGGAACCCTAGCAGAAAGGGAAATAACCGCGCTCTCAGAGTCTGTGTCTGTCATGGATATCTTTTAAAATCGCAGGGGTTTTTCTTTACTTTTCCCTGTATTTCTGGTACAATACAGGAAAGTTATGGTGAAAAAGGAGACAATATGCTGGATAAATTGCAAGCGGTGGCAAACCGCTTTGAAGAGCTGTGCGCAAAGTCAGAGCAGCCGGATTTTTATGCCGATCCGGTAAAGGCTGCAAAGCTTCTGAAAGAACGAAACGAGCTGGAGCCCATTGTGGAGGCCTATCAGGCCCTTATGAATGCCAAAAAAGCCCAGCAAGACGCAAAAGAACTTCTGGTGGGCGAGACCGACCCGGAAATGCGGGAGCTGTGTCAGGAACAATTCAAAGAAGCGAAAGAGGAAGAAGCTAGGCTGGAACAGGAGCTGACGATTTTGCTCCTGCCCAAGGATCCCAATGATGACAAAAATGTAATTGTGGAAATCCGCGGTGGTGTCGGCGGCGAGGAAAGTGCTCTGTTCGCCCACAGCCTGTTCCGGATGTATTCCATGTATGCCGCCAGCCGTGGCTGGAACATTGAGCTACTCAACTACAATGAAACGGAACTGGGCGGCGTAAAGGAAGCAGACTTCCTTATTAACGGCAAAGGCGCCTGGTCCCGAATGAAGTTTGAAAGCGGTGTTCACCGGGTGCAGCGTGTGCCGGAAACCGAATCCGGCGGACGGGTCCACACCTCCACTGTCACCGTGGCAGTTCTTCCCGAAATGGAAGAAGTGGATGTGGAAATTCGTCCCGAGGACATTGAAATGCAGGTCTATCGGGCCTCCGGTGCCGGCGGTCAGCATGTCAACAAGACCTCTTCTGCCGTCCGCCTGATCCACAAGCCCACAGGCATTGTGGTCGCCTGTCAGGAGGAACGAAGCCAGGTGCAGAACCGGGAAAAATGTATGCGGATGCTGGCCTCTAAGCTCTATGAGATCGAACAAGCCAGAGTCTCCGGGGAGATCACCGGCCTGAGAAAGTCTCAGGTGGGCACCGGTATGCGCAATGAGCGCATCCGCACCTACAACTTCCCCCAGGGTAGAGTCACCGACCATCGCATCGGCCTGACTCTGTTTAAAATCGACTCTGTGATGGATGGCGGTCTGGACGAGCTTATGGATGCCCTGGCCACGGCTGACCAGGCGGAAAAACTGAAAAACGCACAGTCTTAGAAACTTAGCACAAACAGGGAGCAGACATGGCTCCCTGTTTTTTCACTATATACAAGGTTTCTTTTCAATATTCTACAACTCCATGAGTTGCTTTCCAAACTAAAATCTGCTATACTGAATTTGTTGGGGATTTCTATGCATGCCCCAGCGGATGAATTTTCTCATCCATATGCACGATCTCACGATCTTAAAGAAGGATACCATATGAATACCCAAGTATTTTCTGCCTCTGACCCTAAAACGCCGGAACTGGCGGCGGCCATTGTGCGCCGTGGGGGGTTGGTGGCCATTCCCACCGAAACGGTCTACGGTCTGGGTGCCGACGGTCTGAACCCGGAGGCCGTTGCTAAAATTTTTGAGGCCAAAGGCCGCCCCAATGACAATCCGCTGATTCTCCATGTCACCGGCGCAGAGCAGCTTCCCCTGTTCTGCCACAGCATCCCGGAATCTGCGTATCGTCTGGCAGAGCGTTTCTGGCCCGGTCCTCTGACCATGGTTCTGCCCGCCCGGGACAATGTTCCCAGGTGCACCACTGCCGGTCTTTCTACGGTAGCCATGCGCTGCCCCAAGACCGAGGTCACCAGAAAGATCATTGCCTTAGCCGGGGTTCCCATTGCGGCCCCCTCTGCCAATCTCTCAGGCAAGCCCTCTACCACCACCGCAGAGCATGTGCTCCACGACCACAACGGCAATATTGATGCCATTGTAGACGGCGGTCCCTGTGCCGTGGGGGTGGAATCTACCATTGTGGATCTCACAGAGCCACGCCCCCGTCTGCTGCGTCCCGGCGGTATCACCCCGGAGCAGCTTCTGGAAGTTCTGGGCGATCTGGTCATTGATAAGGCGGTCACTGCGCAGATTGACAAAGATGCGGTGGTCAAGGCCCCCGGGATGAAGTATCGGCACTATGCCCCCCAGGAGCCTGTGGTCATTGTTTCCGGTTCCAGAGAAAAAGCGGCAGCTTATATCCATCGGCACTTTGTGCCCGGCGACCGAGTCCTGTGCTTTGAAGAGGAGCTCTCCCTTTATCAAGACTGTAATCCCCTGGCCTATGGCCGTGAGGATGATGTGCAGACCCTTTCGGCAGGTCTTTTTGCAGCCCTGCGGGAGCTGGACGATCCCTCCATCCACCAGGTCTATGCCCGGTGCCCGGTGGGAGGCGGTGTGGCCTATGCCGTGCAGAACCGTCTGAAAAAGGCGGCGGCCTTCCATATCATTGATGCGGAGGCTGAGGAATGATTATCGGAATCACCGGCGGCTCCGGCTGCGGAAAAACAACGGCTCTCATGGCAGTCTCTGCCCTAGGCGGCCTTGTGCTGGACTGTGACGAAATCTACCATCAGCTTCTGGGCACCTCCCCTGCTCTTCTTGAGGCCATCTCCCAACGGTTTACCGGCGTGGTAACCCAGGGCAAACTGGATCGGAAGGCTCTGGGAAACATGGTATTTCACGATCCCGAAGCCCTTTTGGATTTAAACCGCATCGCACATGGGGCAGTGCGTGAGGAAGTCGAAAAAAGGCTGTCCTGCTGGAAGGGTCCTCTGGCTGCCATTGATGCCATCTCTCTGTTTGAAGGAGGGCTCAGCGGCCTGTGTCAGAAGACCGTGGCAATTTCAGCACCGCTGGAAAGCCGGGTCTGCCGTCTCATGGCCCGGGAAGGCATTTCCAGGGACTACGCCCTGGCCCGCATCGGCGCCCAGAAGCCGGATTCCTATTTCCGTGCCCTGTGTGACGATACCCTGGAAAATTTGGGCACCAGGGAAGAATTTTATCAGCAAGCTCTGAATCTATTTCAGAGATACTTACAATATCCCATTGTCTAAGGAAAATATATTATTTATAGGAGGAATTTCATATGAGCAACGAAACTCTGCGTGAAAATCTGCTGTTTAAGGCAAAGAACGGCTATGACCTCATTACTGAGGCTCAGAAGGCTGAGATGGAAGCTTACTGCAAGGACTATACTGCGTTCATGGACGCTGCCAAAACCGAGCGTGAGGCTGTCACCTACGCCGTAGCAGCAGCGGAAAAGGTGGGCTTTAAGCCCATGGTTCCCGGTATGGAGCTGAAGCCCGGCGACCGTGTCTACTACAACAACCGTGGCAAGAGCATTATGCTGGCCGTCATCGGTGAGAAGAGCCTGGAAGAGGGTGCCAACATCACCGCTGCGCACATCGACAGCCCCCGTATGGATGTGAAGCCCAATCCCCTGTACGAAGATTCTGAGATCGCTTACCTCAAGACCCATTACTACGGCGGCATCAAGAAGTATCAGTGGACCACCATTCCCCTCGCCATCCACGGCGTTGTGTATAAGAAGAACGGTGAGGTCCTCACCATCACCATCGGTGAGGATGACTCCGATCCCGTCTTCTTCATCTCCGACCTGCTGATTCACCTGTCTGCCGACCAGATGAAGAAGACTCTGGCCGAGGGCATCACCGGCGAGCAGCTGAATTTGATCCTGGGCACCGTTCCCATGGCCGATGATGACGGCGCAGACCGTGTGAAGCTGGCTGCCATGGCCCTGCTGAACGAGAAGTACGGCCTGATCGAGGAGGACTTCCTGTCTGCTGAGCTGACCATTGTACCTGCCGGCAAGTGCCGTGAGGTGGGTCTGGATCGGTCCCTGCTGGCTGCATACGGCCATGATGACCGTGTCTGCTCCTACGCCGCATTGGCTCCCCTGCTGAAGCTGGGCACTCCCGCTAAGACCGCGGTCTGTGTGCTGGCTGACAAGGAAGAGATCGGCTCCGTCGGTATTTCCGGCATGCAGTCTCAGTGCTTTGAGAACTTCATGGCTGATCTGTGTGCTGCCCAGGGCGCATCCCTGCTGCACTGCTTCGCCAACTCCTTCTGCCTTTCTGCGGATGTCACCAATGCCTTTGACCCCAACTTCCCCGACACCTGCGACAAGCGCAACAACTCCAAGCTGAACTACGGTGTTGGCATCTGCAAGTACACCGGTTCCCGGGGCAAGGGCGGCGCTTCCGATGCTGCCGCAGAGGCCATGGGGTATCTGCGCACCCTGTTCCAGAAGAACAGCGTTGTATGGCAGGCTGCTACTCTGGGCAAGGTTGACCAGGGCGGCGGCGGCACTGTGGCTGCCTACATGGCAAACCGCAACATTGTTACCGTTGACGCAGGCGTTCCCGTTCTGTGCATGCATGCTCCCTACGAGATCGTCAGCAAGTATGACTGCTACATGACCATGAAGGCCATGGACGCTGTCTACGCCGGTCTGTAATTCCATGTATTCCCTCCCCGAAGACCCGGGGAGGGAATTTTTCTTTTTCGCCGTGATCGTTTCAGTTTTTCCACAGGGTCCTTCCCAAGCTGTTCAAAAAAGCAAAAATTGTCCGCAAACTTTGCTTCTCCCATTGCAAAAAATAATCCACACCCCCTGTAGATTTCTGTGCACAGAAAACCACTGCCCGCAGCTATGGCTGTGTTGCAATTCTGCGTGTTTGAAAATTGCACAGATTGCTATTGTAATTTTTTCGTTTTTCGTGTATAATCTACAGGAGTTCGGGCAATAATTCTATTTTTACACAAGGAGGCTTCCTATGGATTATAGTAAACTGGCTCTGTTCACAGATTTGGACGGGACCTTGTTTGACAGCAACTGCTGCGTTTCTCCTGAAACGCGGGCTGCTTTGGCTCGCTTTCAAGCAGGCGGTGGACTTTTTGCAATTTCCACAGGCCGCGCTCCCCTAAATGCATCGGACCTTCTGCCCGGCATTTCTACCAACACCTGGTCTGTAGTACTCAACGGCGCAGAGGCCTATGATTTTTCCAGCGGCTGTGTGGCCTTTCCCCATGTGATCTCTAAAATTTCGGCTGCGCCCTTTATGAGCTGGGTCCTGGAGAAATATCCTGAAATCAATGTGGTGCTTTATACGGAGGGCTCTTTGCTCTTTCTTACCCCCATGGAGCAGGCGGATGATCACTTTGTCCGCACCCATCAGCCGGCCGCCTTTGCCGGGCTGGAGCAGACCATGACCCAGCCCTGGCTGAAGATCCTGTTTTATGGTCCCAGACCTGTTTTGGAGCATCTGGAAGATCTTGCCATGAAGTGGGGCATTTTGGAGGTAGCCGACCGCGTCTATACCTCCGTCAATTATCTGGAATTTCTCCCCAAGGGAATCCACAAGGGCCGCTGCCTCCATGATCTTCGCTCTATGGATGAATTGCAGGACCGAACCATTGTGGCTGTAGGCGACTGGTCCAATGATCTGGAGCTGTTGGAGGAAGCTGACATCCCGGCAGCCGTAGAAAATGCGCTGCCCGAAGTAAAGGCAAAAGCAAAAATCCTCCTCCCTTCCAATAATCACCATGCCATCGCCCATCTTATTGACAATGTATTTCCGACTTTGTAACACTTAACGGATAAGACAAACGGCTGCATCCTTTTTCAGGATGCAGCCGTTTTGCTGTGTGTCAATCGTGATGTCCTTCGGTTTCCAGAATGATAGCACCGCTATTCTTTGCCCGGATTCCCTTCTGGATCATCCCGGCGGCTTCCTCGTAGGAAACCGTCACCTGCTGACCGGTGGTGAGATCCTTCACAGAGCACTTTCCTGCGGCAATTTCGTCCTCTCCCAGCAGAACTGCGTAAGGAATGCCAAGCTTGTCGGCATAGCTCATCTTCTGCTTGAACTTTTTCTGCTCCATGTAAATCTGGGTACGGATTCCTGCCTCTCGCAGAGAGGTCGCCACCGCAATGGCAGGGCCGGGATCGCTGGTCATAGGCAGCACCAGGGCATCTGCAGGAGCCGTGGGCAGCTGGGGGTTCAGAAGCTTCTGCTCTCCCAGTACATAGAACAGGCGCGTGAGGCCAATGGAGATTCCCACGCCGGGAAGCTGACGATCCGTGTAATATTCCGCAAGATTGTCATATCGGCCGCCGGAGCACACAGAGCCAATTTCCGGATGATCCAGCAGTGTGGTCTCGTAGACCGTGCCGGTATAATAGTCCAGTCCCCGTGCAATGGTGAGGTCTACTGCAAAGTTTTCCTGGGGAACGCCGAACTGGGACAGATACGCGGTCACTGCCTTCAGCTCCTCCAGGCCCTGATCGAAGATCTCATTTCTGCCCCGGTAGCCTTCCAGGGCGGTGAGGACCTCCTCATTGGTTCCGGTAATGGCAATAAACTTCAGGATTTCGTCCTTCTGCTCCTGGGTAAGGCCGCAGTCCTCCATCAGGATGGCACCCACCTTTTCAGGGCCGATCTTGTCCAGCTTATCCACAGAGCGCATGATCTCTCCGGATTTTTCGGTCAGGCCCTGCATTGCATAGAAGCCATTGAGGATTTTCCGGTTATTCACCCGAATCTGGAACCGGCTGAGGCCCAGAGCCCGGAATGTTTTATAAATAATAGCGGGGATTTCCGCCTCGTTGAGAATGTCCAGCTTGCCGTCTCCGATGATGTCAATATCGGCCTGATAGAACTCCCGAAAGCGGCCTCTCTGAGCACGCTCGCCCCGATAGACCTTTCCGATCTGATACCGACGGAAGGGGAAAGAAAGGTCATTGGCATGCAGCGCCACATATTTGGCCAGGGGCACCGTGAGGTCAAAGCGAAGGGCAAGGTCTGCGTCTCCCTTGTTGAAGCGGTAAATTTGCTTTTCGGTGTCCCCGCCGCCCTTGGCCAGCAGGACTTCCGCTGACTCAATGGCAGGGGTATCCAGAGGGGTAAAGCCGTAGAGGCTGTAAGTTTTGCGCAGGGTCTCCATAAAACGCTCCATCTGCATCTGAGGTGCAGGCAGAAGCTCCATAAACCCGGACAATGTCCGGGGCTTAATCCGTTCCATCGTGTTCATCCTTCTTTCATATGGATATTAAGAAGCGCACCGGGAAAAGCCCAGTGCGCCCCATAGATACTTACAGGGTTGCGAGCATGTTAGCGCAGGGTGTTTTTACTGCGGAGCATCTCACGCCAATCCAGGTCTCCTCTCTGGAGGCCCAGAATCAGCATTTCTGCACTTGCCAGATTGGTTGCCACAGGGACATTGTGCTTATCGCAGAAGCGGATAGTCTCCAGCATCTGCTGCCCATCCCAGGGATCAATGCTGTCGGGGTTGGTAAACAGCAGAACCAGATCGATTTCATTATAGGCGATACGGGCATTCACCTGCTGATGGCCACCCTGCTTATGGGACAGCAGCAAGGCAATGGGCAGGCCGGTAGCATCAGCAACCAGACGGCCTGTTGTTGCAGTGGCATAAAGGCTATGCTTTGAAAGGATGCTTTTGTAAGCAGTGCAGAACTGAACCATAAGTTCTTTTTTCTTGTCGTGGGCCAAAAACGCAATATTCATATTTTTATCACTCCATCCGGTATTACTTTAGCTTTGCAAGAGGAACAGATTCCCCTAAAATACGCCGGGCAATCCGGCGGCAGGCCGTACTTGCGCCGCTTCTTTTATATTGGATCAGAGGCTTGTCCAGAACCGCCGCCAAAGGCACATTCCGATCCTCCGGCACCAGCCCTAACAAAGGGTACCCCACCAGATCCATAATGTCATCCACGGTAATGCCCATAGCGGTATAGAGCTTGGGATTGACACGGTTTACCACAAGGCGCACATTGTCCTTGCCCATAAGCTCCAGCAGTTCTCCGGTTCTGGCTCCATCCCGCATGGCAGCCGGATCCGGACCTGTTACCATAATCTGACGAGAAGCGGCACCCGCCGCCATACGGAACCCTTCCCCCAGACCCGCAGGTGCATCCAAAAGGCAGAAATCAAATTGATCCCGTGCCTGATACATCAGCTTATGGAAGGCTTCCTCATTCTGGGATTCATTGTCTCTTCCCACAGGGGCAGTAAAAAACTGCAAGGAAGGATAGTCCGGGTGCCTGGCTCCATCTGTCAGGGACGCATTTCCCTGAACAACCTCCGTAAAAGAGAGGGCCGGAACCTTAGACATTCCAAGCGCAATATCCAAATTCCGAAGGCCCACATCCAGATCAACGCATAAGACGCTTTTCCCCAGTGACGCCAAACTTGTTGCCAACCCTGCACAAACGGTGGTTTTGCCCGTGCCGCCCTTTCCGGAGAGCACAGCAATCACTGTCCCCATGGACTTCCCTCCCAATCTACACTTTGATGCATACCATTATAGCCGAACAATTCTTGGAATGCAACATCCAATCCCGGATTTTCCGAAACTTTTTTTGTGCAACCCTGCGAACAACCCCTTTGCAAATTAGCGAATTTGCAAGGATCTTTGTACAAACTGACGAAACCCCCGGACATAGTTTTTTATTTGATTTTCCAGCAAAAAATTTTTTTGAGAAATTTTAAAAAACCCCTTTACAAACGGGTTAATCTGTGGTATCTTAATTATGCAAATGATAATCATTTTCAAAAAGGGGCAAGACCAATGGAGCAAACCCGTAAGCATAGCAAAAAACGGGACGCCATTCTCAGATGCATTCAAAGCACAACGGTCCACCCCAGTGCCGAATGGGTGTATAGTCAGCTGAAACCCCAGTTTCCAGATCTTTCTCTGGCCACGGTATACCGGAACCTGACCCTGTTTAAACAAGAGGGCATTATCCAGTCCCTGGGTGTTGTAAACGGTCTGGAAAGATTTGACGGCACAACGGACCCCCATGTGCATTTCATCTGTTCTCAATGTGGCGCTATCATCGATCTTCCGCATATTTCGGTTTTGGAAGATTTACAATCAACCGTATCTAAAAAAATCAATGGCACCATTGCAGGCTATTCCCTGTGCTTTGAGGGAACCTGTGAACAATGTCTTCAAACGCAGGAAGACATCACCGCCTGAAAAGGCTTCAATCAGTTTAAAATTATAATAAAAATATTTGGAGGACATTATTATGAAGAAGTTTGTTTGCCCTGTTTGTGGTTATGTTTACGAAGGTGAGGCTATGCCCGCCGATTTCAAGTGCCCCGTCTGCAAGGTTGACGGCTCCAAGTTCAAGGTCATGGATACCACAAAGCTGGCCGCTGAGCACGAGTATGGCATCTACGAGAAGACCGTTGCCAACAATCCCGACATCTCCGCTGAGGACAAGGCTTTTATTCTGGATCAGCTGATGGCAAACTTCAACGGCGAGTGCGCTGAGGTTGGTATGTATCTGTGCATGGCTCGTATCGCTCATCGTGAGGGCTATCCCGAGATCGGCCTGTACTGGGAGAAGGCAGCTTACGAAGAGGCTGAGCACGCTTCCAAATTCGCAGAGATCCTGGGCCAGACCCTGGAGCCCAACATGAAGGCCAGCACCAAGGAGAACCTGGCATGGCGTGTGGACTGCGAGTTCGGCGCAACTCAGGGCAAGTTCGATCTGGCTGCCTGCGCTAAGAAGAACGGCTTGGATGCAATCCACGACACCGTTCACGAGATGGCAAAGGACGAGGCTCGCCACGGCAAGGCTTTCAAGGGCCTGCTGGAGCGTTACTTCAAGTAAGAGATCAGGTAATTTTAGAGAGGCTGGATTACTCCAGCCTCTCTTTTTTGCAACTCATTGATGGAACAAGCCCCCACGAAACAGCGATCTCCACTGCAACGCTTTTTCCACAGGGGGTGTGGAAATTTACAGCCGGACCTTTGCTGCTTGTTTTCAGGTGTTCTTTTTGTTATACTCAAAACCGAGACAAGGGACAGGAAAGGACCATCCTACCATGAAAATTTTATTTTTGGGAAACAGTTTTACATATTTTCATCATATGCCCCGGCTTTTTGAAGCTATGGCCACTAACTCCGGTTTTGAAGTATCCGTAAAAATGGTAACCGAAGGCGGATTCTGGCTGGATCAGTTCCTGGATGGCATCACCGAAACAGGAAAACTGGCGGACAAAACCCTTGCGGAACTCCATTGGGACTATGTGGTCTTGCAGGGGCAGAGTGCAGAGCCCGCTCTGGAACGGCAACGATTCTTGCGGGCAGCGAAAAAACTGTGCACAAACATTCATGCAGCTGGCACAACTCCTGTGTTTTATCAAACATGGAGCTATGAGGCCGGGTCGGACAAGCTGGCTTCCACCGGGATGGACTATTCCGAATTCTATAGGGCCTTGAAAGAAGGCTACTACCAGGCCAGTGTTCAAAATCATGGATTGCTCATCCCTGTGGGAGATGTATTTTACCATCTGAATCGGCCCCTTGGCTCCCTGCAACTTATGACCGGTGACGCCCACCATCCCAATTTGCTGGGAAGCTATGCAGCAGCCATGTGTTTCTATAAACTTCTTTTGAACCCTGCTTGTGTCCCTCTGTGGCGGCCGGAAGGGGTCACACAGCAGCAGCAAACGCTGCTTTGGGAGCAAATACAGACGCTCTCCAACATTTAACAGACCTTCTTGGGAGTTGTTTTATTTTTTAGTAAAACAACTCCATTTTTTTCTTGCAAAACAGCAAAATAAGGGGTATACTCTCTAGGAAACTGAAAACAAAAGAGAGAAAGGAATGCTACAATGTCTGAAAACAATAAGCAAACCGAAGCAATCTACGACGCCAAAACCCTGGGACCCGCGAAAACCATGGCCCTTGGGATCCAGCACCTGTTTGCCATGTTCGGTGCCACCGTTCTGGTTCCCGCTCTGACAGGTCTCAATGTGTCCACCACTCTGCTCTTTGCCGGTCTGGGGACCCTCCTGTTTCACCTGGTCACCGGTCGGAAGGTTCCAGCCTTTTTGGGATCCTCCTTCGCATTTTTAGGCGGATATGCCGCCATTGCCCCTATGCTGACAGATCCGGCTACCGGAGAAGCCACCGTTGCCAACACCGCTATGCTGCCATATGCCTGTGCCGGTGTGGCCGTTGCCGGCCTGGTTTATCTGGTTTTGGCCTTCTTCTTTAAGCAGTTCGGTGTAAAAAAAGTAATGCGCTTCTTCCCTCCCATTGTGACGGGCCCCGTGATTATCTGCATCGGTCTTTCCCTGGCAGGAACCGCCATTGGCAACTGCCGCAGTAACTGGTGGGTCGCCATGGTTGCCATTCTGGTGGTAATAGCCTGCAACATCTGGGGAAAGGGCATGATTAAGATTGTGCCCATTTTGCTGGGTGTGCTGGCCTCTTATCTGTTCGCCATGGTAATCGACGCAGATGCGCGCCAGAAGGTCATCCAGACCGTGGGCGCTGCGGAATGGTTCGGCCTTCCCATCATCTGGAAGAACACTGCCTTCTCGATTTTCGGTAAGGACTTTGATAGCGGAATGCTTCTGACCTCCGTGGTCACCATTGCCCCCATTGCCTTGGCCGCCATTGTGGAACATATCGGCGATATGTGTGCCATTTCTTCCACCGTTGGCAAAAACTTTGTTGCCGATCCCGGTCTGCACCGCACCCTGGTTGGTGACGGTCTGGCTACGGCTCTGGCTGCTTCTTTCGGCGGTCCTGCCAATACTACCTATGGTGAAAACACCGGTGTTCTGGCCCTCAGCAAGGTCTACGACCCCATGGTCGTGCGGCTGGCTGCCGTATTTTCCGTAGTGCTTTCTTTCTGCCCCAAGTTCTCCGCCCTGATTGTAGCCATGCCTGCTGCCACCATGGGCGGTGTCAGCCTGGTGCTCTATGGTATGATTTCCTCCGTAGGTGTGCGCAATGTGGTAGAAAATCAGGTGGACTTCACCAAGAGCAGAAATGTTCTGATTGCTGCCATGATTATGTGCCTGGCTGTAGGCGTATCCTATAACGGCGCAATTACCTTCTCCATCGGCTCCATTACCCTCAGCCTGTCCGGTCTGGCTGTTGCCGCTCTGGTTGGCATCTTCATGAATGCTGTGCTTCCCGGCAAGGACTATGAGTTCGGCTCCAATGAGCAAGGTGATACCGCAGTAAACTTCGGCGCCAGAGCTAAGAAAAACTAATTCTTTACCTACTCCCTAAAACTCGGGGTCAGGCAGATTGCCTGGCCCCGAGCTTCATTCTATCTTCCCTTGCCTGTCTGACTATCAATTCGACAACTCTAATCTGATTTTTATTTTTATAACCATCAAAATAATATTGACAATTTATTATTGCAATAATATAATCAAATCAAGGACAGACCCAGCTGCACAGGATCTTTCCCACAAAGGAGAAATGACCATGAATGAATACAGAATCAACGCAATTACAGTATATTTTGCAGAACAGATTTCTCAATGCAAAGAGCAGGTACAAGCGTTTGCTGCAGAGGACCGTAGGGATGAATCTGTTTTTGCCAGGATCCAGATGAACGTATATGATATCTTTCACACCATTTTTTCCACAGCGATCAAACTGCAGCAAAACAACAACGCTGCTGTAAAAGAGTTTTTTCTTCACAAGACCAAGCAGATCACAGAAAGCTGGCAAAGCTCTCTCTTGTCAGCCGAAAAGCATGGGGATTTTAAGAAAGCCCATATTGAACACATCAAAATTGATTGTTCTGCTCAGATCATAAAATCGTTTCAGGAACTGTGGGAGGCCGACCATGACTGAATCCGAAGCAATCTATCTATTTAAATGCCTGGCAGATAAATCCCGTCTGCAAATTCTAAAATCACTTGCCATAGAGGATATGTATGTGGAACTATTGGCTCAGCGCCTGAATTTAACCCCTTCCACTATTTCTTTTCATCTGAAGAAGCTGGGGGAAGCCGGCGCCGTTCACTCTTATAAAAATCAATACTACACCATGTACGCCCTCTGTAAAGGCGTCTTTGATGCGCGTATCATTGATATCATCCGCGAAAAATCCGATGAATCTACTATTCAAAATCAGCGGGAAGCGGAGTATCGCAAGCGGGTGATTGATTCCTTTTTTACATATAGCAAGCTGAAAGCCATTCCGGCACAACGGAAAAAAAAGCGCATCATTTTAGAGGAGATTGCAAAATCTTTTGTTTTTGGACGCACTTACACAGAACGGGAAGTGAACATAATCATTGCTGATTTTTATGACGACTTTTGTACAATTCGGCGGGATATGATTGCCGAAAAGATCATGGGCAGAAACCAAGACTGTGATGCCTACTGGTTATTACCATCAAAGGAACGGAGTGAGAATTAAATGGTAATCGGAATTTTTGGAGAAAGCTGCGTGGGTAAGTCTACCCTTGCAGAAACGCTCAGACAAAGAATGAATGCCCAGCTTTATACCGGGAAAGATTATCTGCGCTTAGCTAAAAATGAAACGATTGCAAAAAAACTATTTATAAAGAAATTACAGCAAGCCACCACCGGCGATTCGATTATTTATGTGATTTCGGCCAAAGAAGACCTGGATCTGCTGCCTGAGAATTCCCTTCGCATTCTTGTCACTGCGGACATTGAAGTGATCAAGGAGAGATTTGCTGCCCGATTGCACGGAAATTTGCCTATGCCGGTTGAAAAAATGTTAGAAAAAAAGCACGGCTCTTTCAATAACGAAACATACCACATCAGAGCAGATCTTAGGCAGGACGATGTGGACAGCATTTATGATCGTATTGAAAAAATTACCCGTGCACAACCATGAAAAGGCCCAAAATATCACCCATACTGCTGTCATCTTATATACAGCAGCACAGAAATTTTTGGGGGCACAATTCTTCAGTCTATGCAAAAACCTCCTGTGTGGTGCTTTTACACCATACGGGAGGTTTCTGCAAACCTGTTTAATGTCGCAGTTTCAAAGAGTGACTCCTTATCTAGGAATAAAAAAGAGAACATTCCGGTGGAATGTTCTCTCATTGTGTTGGCATTACCTATCTTCCCGACCAGTCACCCGGTAAGTATTGTCGGCGCATGTGAGCTTAACTTCTGTGTTCGGGATGGGAACAGGTGGACCCTCACCGCAATCAACACCAACTTATGTGGAAGGCTTGCGCCTTCTTTATGTCAAAGCTTCTATGCTCTAACCGCTTTCCTAAGACCTTTGGTGACCCGTACCGGATTCGAACCGATGTTAACGGCGTGAGAGGCCGCTGTCTTAACCACTTGACCAACGGGCCATGGTGCACCTTCACGGACTCGAACCGGGGACCCACTGATTAAGAGTCAGTTGCTCTACCAACTGAGCTAAAGGTGCAGGTCTTTTTGGGATACACCCTGAAAACTGAACACTGTTGTTTTTACTCCGCTCTTATCTCTTGCAACCGAGCCTGCTTTCTTGTAGGTCAAGCTTTCGGCTTATTAGTATCAGTCAGCTGCACACATTACTGTGCTTCCACCTCTGACCTATCAACGACATAGTCTACGTCGAGCCTCAGTGGAGATCTTATCTTAGGGGGAGTTTCACGCTTAGATGCCTTCAGCGTTTATCTCGTCCATACGTAGCTACCCAGCTGTGCCCTTGGCAGGACAACTGGTGCACCAGAGGTATGTCCATCCCGGTCCTCTCGTACTAAGGACAGCTCCCTTCAAATCTCCTACGCCCGCAACAGATAGGGACCGAACTGTCTCACGACGTTCTGAACCCAGCTCGCGTGCCGCTTTAATTGGCGAACAGC
>JARIBV010000074.1 GCA_029257335.1 Faecousia sp. | reverse complement strand
TGGCCTGTGAGTTGCCTTGCCTTCCGTGTGGCCCAGACAGCCCCGGTAACGGTACCAATTTCCATGGGTTAGCCTCCCTTCAACGATGTGGAACGAGAAGTGGAATCCAGAATGTCTCTGGCCAGAGGGGTTAGTCTGGCCCCTTCCGGCACGGAACATCCCCGATCTTTCAGCCTCTGGGCTTCCTTTGCGCAGATGAGATGGGACTTCCCGGTTTCTTTGGTAAACTGAATTCCCAGTGCCTTCAGATCCCGTCTGGCACTCATATACCGGTTCCGAAGCCCGGGATTTTTGCAATCCTTTCCCGGAAGTCCGGGGGAATAGAGAAAGACGGGAGTTCCTGAGTCCAGAGCCTGCAACACATCTTCGTTTCGGAAACAGAGGAGCTGGCCCGGCGTCAGACTGCCGATGACTACGGCTTCAAAGGGGGATTGGCTTACATAGCGGTACCCCAGAGATTCGGGCGGCTCTTTTCCCACCAGAAGGGCAGGCGGCAACCCCAATTCCTTCAGGATCCGGTCCATAACGGCTTGGATCAGGACTTCATTCACGAAGGATCAGCCCCCAATCCCCCTTGCAGTAGGCACAGGCGTTGGCTTCATCAAAATCAATGTGGACCCGGGGAGAAAAACTGGGATGGACCCGCACCACCACATCTTCCAATATCACAGGTCTGCAAGTAAGGGGCTTGACTTTCACTACATCTCCGTCCTTGAGCTTTCGTGCCCTGGCACTGTCCGGGTCTAAGTGGATATGCCGCTGGGCAACGATGACACCACGAGAAAGGGCCACCTCTCCCTCGGAACCTCGCAGGAGGATGCCCGGTGTGTTTTCAATCTGCCCGGACAGACGGATAGGGGGCGTGAGGCCAAGGGAAACGGCGTCCGTCAGGGAGATTTCCACCTGTCCGTCCTTCCGCTCCGGGCCCAAAACAGCTACATTGGAAAAGCTCCCCTTTGGCCCGATGACGGACACACGCTGCTTGCTTACAAACTGACCGGGCTGAGACAAAGGACGCAATGGTTCCAGACTGCATCCAAAGAGAATTTGAGACTGCTCTCTGGTCAGATGGACATGGCGGCCGGATGCCTCTACTTCAATAAACATACGGCTGACAACTTGCAATGCCAGTTGTTCCAGATCGGCTGTCATGGAGCGTTCACCTTCTTTTCCCCGGCAGCCAGACGAATTTCCAGAATCCAGAGGAAGCTGCTGAGGCGGTTATAGCCTTGCAGCAGATCGTCTCTGGTGCATCGGCCTTCCCGGTCGCGGAACGCCTCATAGCATTGCAGCTCTGTCTGCCGGGCGGTGGCTCTTGCCTTGTGAATGAGCAGCAATGTTTTCGGCTGGGTGTGGTCTGGCATAAAATGGGGCTGATTGTAATATTTTTGTGGCTGCTGGCTGTGCAGCCGCAGTTCCTGGGGAGAAAGCCCACCCAAAGAGCAGTCTTCCAAGGGCGTATCCAGAACATCATGGCGGATGGTTTTTCTGGCAAAGTCCAGCGCCTCTCCCAAAGCCATGGCTATAGCGGGAAATCCAGCTTCCCGTGCCTCCTGCTGCGCCAGAAGGAGATCGGCTTCCAGACTGTCCACCAGACCTCGAAAGAGGATCCTGGGGTGGTTCTTGAGCACAAGGTATTCCGAATTCAGATGGGTCATGGATTCCGGCTTGTCCTGCAATGTGGCACCCAGGAGGGTGTGGTAGGATGCAGGCCGGGCCTTCTCTGCGGGAAGAATCTCTACATGATTGGTGCGAAGATAATCCCTGGCCCCGGGGGTCAGACGATCCCCGGCGGCGAGATAGAAGACCCGTTTTCCATCCTTGTTTCGCAGATTGGCCTTTACGGCCTCTTCTGTAAACAGGGCCATGGCTTAGGCTTCCTCTTGGATGGCGCGGCCCTTGGGCAAAATAGCGGCGACCTCTGCATGGGGACGGGGAATGACATGGACAGAGACCAGTTCACCCACCTTTTCTGCTGCGGATGCGCCTGCATCGGTGGCGGCCTTCACGGCCCCCACATCGCCCCGAACCATGACGGTCACAAGACCGCCGCCCACCTGTTCTTTGCCAACCAGAAGGACATTTGCGGCCTTTACCATGGCATCGGCTGCTTCAATGGCGCCTACAAGGCCTTTTGTTTCCACCATACCCAGGGCGTTCGTATTATTGAGATCAGTCATTTTCGTTTCTCCTTACAAAAATTTTTTCATAATTTCCGCTGCCAGAGCAGAAATGAGGTCTTCATTCGGAAGGGGTTGGGAACCCTGGGATTCAGTGCCCCAGGCCACTCTTCTCACATTGATCAAATCCATAGGCCCAATGTTATTGGAAGAGGAGCTGCCGCCCACAGCACCGCAGCCCAGGGTCATGGCAGGGAAAAGATTGGTAGTGGCACCGATACCGCCCAGAGCGCCGGGGGTATTGACCAGAAAGCGGGATACGGGAATTTCCAGCGCAAAGCGGCGCACCACAGCCTCGTCCCGGGCGTGAATCATGAAGCTGTGCCCTGCACCTTCCAGATACAAAAGCGCCTGTGCTGTGCGAAGGACCTGATCTTCGTTCTCCTCCACATAGTAAGCAAGAACAGGACAGAGCTTTTCCCGGGAATAGGGAGCGGCATCTCCTACCTGGGTCTGCTGGGCCAAAAGCACACGGGTGTCGGAAGGGACCGAAATTCCTGCCTTTCCGGCGATGTCTATGGCTGTTTTTCCTACGATCTTAGGATTCAGCCGGCCATCCGGACGAAAAAGGAGCTGCCCCACCTTTTGCGCCTCCTGCTCATTCATCAAATAGCCGCCCTGCTTGTTCAGCTCCTGCCGTACCCGCTGATCCAGATTCCGCTCCACCAGAATACTCTGTTCCGAGGCGCAGATAATGCCGTTGTCGAAGGTCTTGGAGGAAAGAATCTGTTCCACAGCTTTGGATACATCGGCAGAGCCGTGAATATAGGCAGGCCCGTTGCCTGCGCCCACGCCGATGGCGGGCTTTCCGGAGGAATAGGCAGCTTTGACCATACCGGGGCCGCCGGTGGCGAGAATCAGACGAACCTGAGGGCAGGCCATCAGTTCTCTGGTGCCCTCCATGGTGGGCAACTTCAGACAGGACACTGCACCACTGGGACAGCCGGCTTGCTGAGCTGCCTGCGCCACCACCTGCACGGCTTCCATCGTGCATTTGGCTGCGGCGGGGTGGGGGGTGAATACAATAGCGCATCCGGCCTTCAGGGCTATCATTGCGTTGTGGCAAACAGTGGAAGTGGGGTTGGTGGATGGAACAATGGCAGCAATCACGCCCACGGGAACACCAATTTCCCAGAGCTTCTTTTCCCGGTTTTCTTCCAGCAGGCCCACGGTTTTCAGCGATGCGATTGCCTCATAGACCTTTTCGGAAGCAAACCGATTTTTGGTTTCTTTGTCCTTGGCGTTGCCGAATCCGGTTTCTTCCTGGGCCATTTTGCCAAGCCTGACGGCGTGGGAGGAAAAAGCCTGGCTGACGGACTTTGTGATTTGATCCAGCTGCGCCTGAGAGAAGGTGCGCAGCTTCTGCTGTGCCTGCTGTGCCAGCTGCGCCAGCTCTCTGGCCTCCTGACGGGAGGCAAGGTCCTGATCCATAGTGATTCTCCTTTTGTTTATATCAGATGTGAATGGGAAGCGGCAGTAATTTCTTCTACCTTCAGTCGGAATGCTTCACAGGCAGCTACACAGGCAGACTGGGTTCCGGTAAGAAGGCCACCCCCAAAATTGGTCTCTGTAGGTGGTGCGTAGAGCTTGGCTAAGGTCACATCAGAGGCCTTCAGTGCGGCATCTAGGGCAGAAATGGCGGGAAGGGGCGGGGCAATGAGATAGGCCAGGGGGCTGCCCTCCGGCACATTGGCCTCCCTTGCCAGAAAAGACCCGGTGCGGCTGACGGTATAGGCCAGACAGTGGCTTTGCTCCCCAAAGCCAACCTGGCCGGAAGACAGTAAGTCCAGAGCCGCATCCATGCCGCTTCGGACTTCCGATGGCGTTGGGCCGGAAAGGATTCCCAAAACTTCTCCGGAAATGGGACTGGAGGGGTAGGAAGAACCGGCGTAAAGGCTTCTTGCGTAAGTGACATTCACGGTAGAAGCTTTGGTGGCGGCGTCCAGGGCAATATAGGTGGCGTCGTCGCAGTCCGTTGCAATGAGGCCCAGGCAGCGCCAGGAATCGGGAACACCCAGAGCTTTGCAGAGTCTGGGGTCTGCATTGGGCAGAAACTGGGCAGACAACACCTGAACAGGAATCAGATTCATTACACCGCCCCCCGCAAAAGATCTACACCGGAGGCTTTTTTGCTCAGAATGGTTCCAATCAGTTCCGCAATGTGGGCCCCGGCCTCCACACTGGGAGTGCCCTGCCGATGGATGTTCGATACCACGGTGCGCTTTGATTCCGGGATGCCCGTATGGGGATGATAGGTGAGATAAGCGGACATGGACTCCGCAGAGACCAGACCGGGCCGCTCGCCCACCAGAATGCAGACCAGCTCACAGCCGATCAGATCTCCCACGAAGTCACCGGACCCCACTCTTGCGTTTTCCACATACAAAATGGGACCGGTCTCAATGCCCTGGGCCTGTAGTCCCTGCCGAATGGCCTTGGCACAGTCCATGGCGTTGGCTAAAATAGCGGCACAGGAAAGACCGTCTCCAATGATGAGCTGTACTTTGCCTGCCTTGGGAAGGCTCCTTTGGATGATCTCACTGTTTTCTTTGTCGAACTTTCTGCCCAGATCCGGACGGGTGAGATATTGCTCCCGGCTTTCACAGCAGGTTTTCACCGGAATCAGCCCATTTTCTTGGGCAAACTCCGGGCCGATCTCTGCAAAAACACTGTCCTGGGCAGCGGCGTGATCCAGACGAAACCGAAGAAAGGTCTCTGTTTTGTATCTGGGACCGGCTCGCCCCACGCCCAGACGGGCCGGTGTTTTGGCTTTCAGCCGAAGAAAGCCGGGGCCGTCTGCTGGGTCACGGACCAGATACAGCTTGCGAAGATCCACCTTGGACAGATCCTCCGGGTCGTCCTCAGTGCTTTCCGGTGCTGGGGTGGTGGGACGATATTCACTTGCTTTCACTGCCGGCTCTTCCAGAGGCGCCATCTCTCTGAGCATCTGGGCCACCAGCGTTTTCAGCTCCTCCTGATTCATGTTGTTCCTCCTTGCTGATTATAAAAGACAGGAGCCGTCTCCGGCCTTTTTGGTCAAATGCCCGTTTTCAACGAACCCCATATGCTCTAACCAGGCTTGGAAGGGCGCAATGGCCGTCAGACCAAAGATCTCTCGTAAGGTGGCCGTTTCCCGGAACCCTGTGGTCTGATAGTTCAGCATGATGTCATCGCCGTGGGGAATTCCCATGAAATAGTTGCATCCCGCTGCGGTGAGAAGGGTTGCCAGATTTTCAATATCATTTTGATCGGCCTTCATATGGTTGGTGTAACAGGCATCACAGCCCATGGGAACACCTAAGAGTTTGCCCATAAAGTGATCTTCTAATCCGGCTCTTGTGACCTGTCGGGCATCATACAGATATTCAGGGCCGATGAAGCCCACCACAGTATTGACCAGAAACGGAGAAAAGTGACGGGCAAAGCCGTAGCATCGGGCCTCCATGGTAACCTGGTCTGCCCCAAAGTGGGCATCAGACGACAGTTCCGAGCCCTGCCCCGTTTCAAAATACATTACATTGGGTCCTTCGGCGGTACCTTGAGAAAGAGCCATTGCTTTTGCCTCTTCTATGGTCTGGGCAGAGAAGCCGAAGGCTTCGTTGCCCTTCTGGCTGCCTGCAATGGACTGGAACACCAGATCCATGGAGGCACCCTTTTCCAACGCTGCCATCTGGGTGGTCACATGGGCCAGCACACAGGTCTGTGTGGGAATCTGCCAGCGCTCCTTCACCTCACGAAACCGCTCCAAAACCTCTTTTACCCGCTGGGCGGAGTCTGTGACTGGGTTCAGGCCGATCACCGCATCGCCTGCACCAAAGCTGAGCCCTTCCAGGGTAGAGGCCAGAATTCCGTCTACATCATCGGTGGTATGGTTGGGCTGAAGGCGGCAGGACAGAGTTCCGGGAAGGCCGATGGTTGTATTGCAGTGGGCGGTGACACGGATTTTCTGTGCGGCATAAACCAGATCCAGATTGCTCATGAGTTTTGCAACGGCGGCCGCCATTTCCGGGGTCAGTCCCCGGCTGAGGCGGTGCAGATCCGCCTGTGTGGTGGTCTCGGAGAGAATATACTCCCGAAGCTGGGACACGGTCCAGTTTGCAATTTTCTGATACTGGGGCTCGTTGAGATCATCCATAATGATCCGGGTCACTTCGTCGCTTTCATAGGGAACAGCAGGATTTTCCCGCAGGTCTTTCAGAAGCAGATTGGACACAACGATCTTTGCAGCAACCCGTTCCTGGGCGGTTTCAGCGGCAAGTCCTGCCAGCTGATCGCCTGTTTTTTCTTCATTTGCTTTGGCTAAGGCGGTTTTTAGGTCGGGAAACGAGTAAGTCGTTCCCAACAGTCTGGTTTTTAGTATCATTTGCGATGCTCCTTTGCTGGTTATCCCAGTACCAGTGTTTTCTTAACCACGGGAAAGGCGGCTCCATGGGCCACCGGCGGCGCAATGTCCAAAAAGCTCTCCGGGGTCAGCTCCAAGCCATCCAGACACAAAAGAGGTCCATGAAGCTTTGGAGCCAAGGCATGGCCCAACGCCTTGGCCATGTCGTATCCTGTTACCACCACATGAGGCGCAGGGAGGATGGGAAGGATGTCTGCCAATCGCTCTGCCAAAGCTTGCAGACGGTCATAGCTGGGACCGTTGAAGCCGGGAAGAAAGACAGCGGCGGGGCCATTGGGCCATGGCCTTTTGAGCGTCTCTACTCTGCTTCGGAGCATTTCCGCAGAGAGTTCCTGCTCTTGGGCGGTGAGACACAGCACAGGCAGGGATTCCAGAGGAAATGCAACCTCCCGGGCGTAAACCGTGCTTCCCGAAAGCTGGGTGCTGTGGCAGCCCGCCCCGATGACGGTAGCCCGGATAGTTTCTGTGCCCAGACGGTAGAAGCCGGAACAAAGACGGCTGTTTTTAATGGCTCTGCCCAGCATGGGGCCGATATCCCCATAGATATAGAGAGAGTCCGGGGTGGCTTCAATGAGGTCTGCGACACCGCCGGAAAAGGAAAGGATTACAGGTCCTGGTAACGGAAACAGACGATTGGTAATGAGGCCGGGAGGAACCGGCCTGTCGGAAAGACCTGCCGCAGATTCCAGTGCATTCACCAGGACTGCAACAACGGATTCCAACCGGGAGGGATCTACCGCATCTCCCGGGTGAAGAGAACAAAAAGAAGACAGAACGGGGGAGACATAGGTGATAAACCCATGTTCCATCCGAATCAGGCGGCCGCCCACATTGAGACAGCCTGTTTTTGTAATTACACCATTTTCGGCTAGGGCTAAGTTGCTGGTTCCGCCTCCGATATCCATATGCAGGATGGGAAGGGGACTTCCGGCACTGTATACATCTGCCCCGGCGCCCTTGGCAGCCAGAATGCTTTCCAAATCCGGCCCCGCCGTGGCCACTACAAAGTCTCCGGCAAATTTTTCCAATGCCTCCAGAACGGTTTTGGCATTTTCTTTTCGGGCCGTCTCTCCGGTGATGATAATGGCACCGGTGGTAATTTCTTCCGGGACAATGTGGGCAGCCTGGTATTCCTTCTCCACAATGGCTTCGATTCCGGCGGCATCCAAAGTGGTTTCGGATAACAAGGGAGTAAAATGGATGGGACTGCGATAAAGGATTTCTCGTTTTTTGATTTGCAGATCCGGTACGCTGTAGGCGTTGGCCTGATTTTCCACTGTGAGGCGGGAGACAATCAGCTGAGTGGTAGAGGTGCCTACATCAATGCCCACGGACAGCATGGATTCACCCATCTGCGCTCACCTCGGATAAGAGTTTTTCCAGCACCTGAACGGTGGGCTGCACCGGATTGGTGGCACAGCAGGGGTCTGCCAGTGCGGCCTCAATAATGGAGCTGCTGTTTGTTCTTACTTCCTTCGGGGAAACACCTGCCTGCTCTAAGGTGGCGGGAAGCCCCAACTCCCGGCGAAGCCGAACCAGGGAGGACCGCAAATTACGGATACAGATAGCATCTGTCGAGCCGGCCAGACCTGCGGCTCTTGCGGCCTGGGCGTATTTGTGTCCTGCCTTCGGTGCGTTGCAGGCAATCACACTGGGAAGCAAAATGGCATTCAGTCTGCCGTGGGGTACATGAAACCGCCCTCCGAGACTGTGGGACAGTGCGTGGCAGATCCCCAGACCTGCCTGAGAAAAGGCCATGGCTGCCATGGTGGCAGCTTCATGGACAGGAAGCCGGGCCGAGAGATCCCCCAGATAGGACAGAGGAAGCAGCGTGAATGCTTTTCCAAAGGCATCCAGAGCCAAGGCGTCTGTAATAGCGCCGGCTTTTGTGCCTACCAGAGCCTCCAAAGCGTGAGAAAGTACATCGAAGCCCGTATCGGCAATGAGCCCCTTGGGAAGCCCGGTCAAAAGCTCGCTGTCCAGAATTGCAATTTTGGGCCGCAGAGTCTCGCTGATTATGGGATGCTTGATGCCTTGATAGGTGATAATGGAAAAATCTGTGACCTCGGAACCGGAACCTGAGGTGGTAGGAATCGCCACAAGAGAACTGTGGGATTCTGAAAAATAGAGCATTGCTTTGGCGCAGTCCATGGGACTGCCTCCCCCTAAGGCCAGTACATAGTCTGGGGAAAACGCCTTGATTTTTGCGGCACCCCGGGCCACCAGCTCCAGACTGGGATCTGGTGTCACCTGGTCAAACAGCTCCACCACGGCCCCTGTCAGGGCACCGATCTCCTGGGCTATACCGCTGGAAGAAAAGAAGGAATCCGTCACCAAAAGGACCCGCTGCGCCTTTAGTTCAGCCAGGGACCTCCGGGCTCCCGGTCCCGTAATGATTCGGGTGGCACAAAGAAAGCTGTGCAATCTTACCGCCCCTTTCTTATTGGTTGTCTTGTCCTAGTATTTCCTGAATTTGTGAAAATCATGTGCCATCTCTGGAATTCTTTTGAAAATCCTCACCTTGACAGGAAACCGAAAATATGAAACAATAGAAAAAATATGAATTTCCCTGAGGTGAATGTGAAATGGAGAAAAAGATAGAGGCTGGTTTTTGCAGGTTTTGCGGAAAATATCTGGAAATTCCTGCTGAGCTCACGGAATTTTCCTGCCTGTACTGCGGTGCACGAATGAGGGCAGAGGAGCTGCAAAAGCAGGAGCGGGTAGGCTGCCTGGAGGCCCAGGCTTCCCTTGAAAAGGCGAAACAGGGCCTCATGGGAGCAGTAACCGGATATTTGGATGCTTTTCGCTATCTGAATGCCAAGGCCTTTCCGGATCACTTCAGAAAATATGTACGGGAAAACCGGGAAGTGCTGGATTGCCTGCCTCTTGCAGCCCAGGTGCCCGGCACTCCCCTGGAGGAACTGGCAGAAACGCTCATCAAAGATTTGCAGGCCTGGAGCATCCGAGAAAAGAAATCGATCAGAAGCCAGGACAGCCTGCTGGACGATGCAAAAATCACCATTTGCCTTCTTCTGATTCCGGCACTTCGGTCCCTGGAAGACCCAGCCGGGGAGGCGTTGTGTCAGGTCCTGCATAAAAAATGGTTGGAAGTGTATCCCAAAAAAGTGTTCTCTCTCACCAGTTATGAAGCAATCATGGGCGGTTTCGAGAGCAGGAAGCTTTGTTTCATCACCACAGCAGTCTGCCAAATGGCCAATAAGCCGGATGACTGCCCGGAACTGACCGCATTTCGACGGTTCCGAGACACCTATATGATCGAATGCTGCCCGGAACTGATTCAGCAGTATTATGAAATCGCACCGGCCATTGTGACTGCCATTGATTACACGGATTGTCCCCAGCAGGTATATCCCCAAATTTGGGAACGGTACCTTGCTTCCTGCTATGAGGACCTGAAAAATCGGAATTGGGAACGCTGTCTTGAGACCTATACCCTGATGGTTCACGCTCTTTTCCGAAGATACTTTCCCGGTATGGAAAAATCCTGGGTGCAGTGAGAAAATAAACATGGAAAAATCAAAAGAATGTGCTATAATGTAACATAGGATTTTATCAGCAGGAGGCAGGCATGGAGTTTCCGGGTTTTTTGGGCAACGAACAACTAAAACATAATCTGTCGGCAGCGGTGGATCGTCAGCGAGCTGCCCACTTTTATTTGATTTCCGGCCCGGAAGGGTCCGGCAAACGGACGCTGGCCAGACTTTTGACTGCGGCGCTTTTGTGCAGAAGTCAGGGCGAAAAACCCTGCGGCGTATGCAGCCAGTGCCGCAAGGCCCTGAGTAACCAGCACCCTGACCTCATTACCGTAGATGATACAGAACACAAGAATATCCCTGTCAGGGTGGTTCGCAGTGCCAGAGATGATCTGTTTATTCGCCCCAATGAGGGCAATCGGAAAATCTATTATGTGCCCAGAGCCCAGAATTTGAACCTAGAGGGACAAAATGCCCTTTTGAAGGTGCTGGAAGAACCACCTTCTTACGGAGTCTTTCTGCTTCTTACGGATAATCCTGACAAGCTGCTTCCCACCGTGCGTTCCAGATGTGTGGAGCTGAAGCTCCAGCCTCTGTCTGTGGCGGTTGTGGAACAGGAACTTCAAAAGGAGTTCCCAGATTCTGCCCGGGAAACCCGGATGGCTGCTGCAAACCGAAGCGGCGGCTGGTTGGGTCAGGCCAAAACCCTGATGCAAGAGGGAGGCGGCTGGTATCCCCAGACCATCGAATTTGTAGAGAGCTATTGCAGTAAGAATCACCAGCGCCTCTTGCGGCTGCTGGTTCCCATGGAGAAGATGAAGCGAGAACAGGTTGCCCCTATTTTGAGTCAGTGGCGAGATCTTTTGTCTTCGGCGCTTACTTGCCGGGCAGGACTGCCACCCATGGACCCGTACAGCAGACAGCTGGCCATGGGCCGCACCTCCAAGGACCTGACCCAGGGGGTGGAAATCCTGCAAAAAAGCCTGGAATATTTGCAGGGGAATCTTTCTGTGGGAGCGATCTGTGGGAATCTGGTCTGGCAGCTTCGATAATTGCCTGCTGCTCAGTCTATATATGCGCCCTTTTGGGGCAGAAGGAGAATACCATGAACGAAGAAAATCAGAACTCTCCGGTCATTGCCGGTGGACCTATGGCGCCGGATCAGAATACCCCGGTGGACGTTGTAGACGTTCAGTTCCGGGCCGGCTCCAAGGTATATTATTTTGACCCGGCGGAATTTGATATACCTGCCGGTGCCCATGTGATTATTGAAACGGCCCGTGGCCCGGAGTACGGTGTATGTACTGCTGGCAATCATCAGGTTCCGTTCCGGGACATTGTCCCACCTCTGCGCAAAGTGATGCGCCTGGCTACGGAGAACGACAAACGGACCTTGAGTGCCAATCGTGCCAAGGAAAAACGGGCCTATGAAATTTGCCAGCAGAAGATTCAGGAGCACAAGCTGGAAATGCAGCTGGTGTCTGCCGAATATGCCTTTGATGGAAGTAAAATTCTGTTCTTTTTTACCGCTGATGACCGGGTAGACTTCCGAGAACTGGTGAAGAACCTTGCCGGGATTTTCCGCACCCGCATCGAATTGCGGCAGATCGGTGTCCGGGACAAGGCCAAGATGATCGGCGGCCTGGGAATCTGCGGCAGACCTTTCTGCTGCTCTCAGTTTTTGGATGACTTCCAGCCTGTATCGATCAAAATGGCAAAGACCCAGAACCTGAGTCTGAATCCCACCAAAATTTCCGGTACCTGCGGCAGACTGATGTGCTGCCTCAAATATGAGCAGGAGGCCTATGAGGACCTGCTCAAGACCAGCCCCAAGGCGGACTCTTTTGTGGACACCCCGGACGGCCGCGGTACGGTGGTAGAGGTCAATCTTCTGCGGCAGAGTGTTAAGGTCCGTATGGAAGAGGAGCCTGAAAATATCAATGTCTATCCCAATGCAGAGATCTGTGTTCTGCGGAACGGAAAGGCAAAGAAGAACGATCCTCCCATTCCGGCGGATCTGGCCCCCATTTCCGGAAACGGCAAACGCCCCAAACCGGTTATGACTGCGGAGGAACCCTCCATGCAGCTGGACCCTATTCGCTTCCGGTATCGTCCTGATGACATTGTGGAGGAAGAGGAGCGGGAAGAGGTTCCGGAAGCCCCCAAGGCCGAGGAACAGCGCCGTCGGAAGAAGCCGGCAGAGCGAAAGCCGGAGGAGCAGAAGTCCAGGGAAGAGCTGTCCAGACAGGAAACCACAAACCAGGAACCCGGCACTCCGCAGGGAAAGCCGGAACAGTCCCGCCGCCGGAATCGCCCCAAGCCCCCCAAACCCCAGCAGGCGCCGGAGGAGGCAGCTGGCGAAACAAAGGAGCAGTCCAGACAGCAAAATCGCCCCAACAAAGCCAGAGGGAACCGGGGACCCAGACCTCGTCAGGAGGCAGAGTCCGGAAAGCCTGAGGCAGGAAAACAGAATGGTGCGCCCAAACAACCCAGACAGGAGCGGCCGAAACAGGAGAAATCTGTCAAGCAGCCTCGCAATGAGGGGAAGAAGCAGGAGGGAGCACCCAAACAGCCTAAGGCTGAAGGGGAACAAAGCAACCGCCGTCCTCATGGCAATTACCGCAGACGCTCCAATAACCGTCCCAAGAAACCCCAGGATGGGGGCAATGCAGGGGGCAAGCAGGGAGAATAAGACTGCATTTTACAAAGAAATCAAAACAGGTGCTGCCTTCCATCATCAGTGGAAGACAGCACCTGTTGTTTTACGGATTGTAATCTAAGGGGCACATCATACAAAATATGTGTAGTATCGATCATACCGACCCTCGAACCGGGAAGGTTTCATCTGGAGCGTGCGAACTTCCTTACAAATCTCCACCATTTCACTTCCACACACAATCCTTTACTGTATGAGAGTACTGTTTCATATAGAAGAGCAGCCTTCGACCTGAGGGGGCGATGACACTGTATGTTTAAGAATTAAAAAGGCCGGACCCAGAACCATGATGGCAAGCTTTGCAGACTTTATTCCAGGTTCCGGAGTCCGGCTATAAAATTAATTGAGCGTCGTTACTGCATACAATTACATATTTGTTTTAATAGCCTCAAAGGCGAGCTTGTCTATAGTTTCCTTCGTAATACTTGCATCCAACAGCCCGTCGTTTAAGTACTCCATCAAAATCGGCTTGATTTCGTAGTCCATACGATATTTTAAGTAAGCCGTAATATTATCAGGGGTAGGCTCCCCAATTTTCTCCTTATTATATAAAAAGTAAGTATGACCAATATGGACGTCGTCCTCTATAAAGCCATCCTGTGCAAATCGGATGATCGCATTTTCTTTAGTATATTCTTTACAGTTATTAGGAAGTGCATTACCAATTTGTTGCCAGACCTTTGCGATAACATTCAAGGTAGAATTGCACAGGTCATTCTCTACTTTCTCCCAACTTTTCGCTACCACATTCCAATTGGGATACAAGGGGATGAACGCAAAGCGCCGGCGAACGGCATAGTCCATGCTGCCGATAGAACGGTCGGCTGTGTTCATCGTGCCAATGATATAGAGATTTTCAGGCACTACAATTTTAGAGCTATTCTCGAGTTTGTACGGTGTGTCGATGGCTTTTCCACGGTATTCCAGACCATAAATCAGCTCGCCCAAAACGGAAGCCAGAGGGGCACGGTTGATTTCGTCGATGACTAAGACAAATTTATGGGCTTTTTTTTCATCTCCTCCTGCCGATTTCCATTCGTCATGTGCTTTTTTTGCGAATTCAGCAAAAACCTTGTTAACGACTTGGTATTCTGGGGTGCCATGCTTACCGATTGACATCTTGATTCCACGCACAAAGTCGTCGTAATTATAGGACGGGTGGAACTGAATGATTCTATAGTGCTCATCCTCATCAAACTTACCATTATTCGTCTTCAAAAATTCTTCAGCAATTCTCCGTGCAGAATGGGTCTTGCTGGTACCGGGAGGGCCATACAGAATGACCTGCCGGTTCCATTTATTCTCAAATATATCTAACACCTTAGCAGCTTCGGGTGTCAGTGGTTCCTCATTGGTGCTACTGGTTTGAGTGGATTGATTATTTTCCGTTTCAGGTATTTGATGGTTACTCATTTTTTATCGCTCCAATCTACATTTCTATTTTTCTATTTTTACAAATTTCCTGCAAAAACTCACCTATGGCTTTTACCGTATCTTCCGGTGTGGCATTTTCATAGATTCCGATACTTATTGCATATCGTTCCTTTGCTTGTGGTTTCTTTGCATGTTGGTTGTCTTTAATAATCTCGAACATTATCTTACGCTCCTTCTCTACTGAATTGTTCGAGTTTTCAACCTTAATCGGGTAAATAAATCCGCAATCATCTGCATCCCAGATCAGCATATAGCTGAGCACCTGATGCGTGTACTCCCGAACGGATGCTTCGTTTTTTCCAAAATATGCGCTGTATTTTGCATCTAATATCAGCTTGTAATCTTTGTTATTTTGATCTTTTCCGGTTATCAAGATATCCAATATATGTTCCCGCTGAAATCCTGTGACTTTATTTCCTTTTCCAAAAAGTTCCATTTTCCGATTGTTGCTGCTATCCAGAGTCAAATTTGCCTGTTTTGCTGCTTTTTCAATCAGAGCCCGACAATACAGCTCAAACAGTAAATTCATGTTGATAAAAAACGGTTTCACTGAATTTACGGTAACTGTTGGGTTCTGACCACTCTGAAATTCCATAGACATCCGCCGCAAAATATCTCTGGCCAGTTTGATGCCTTTTCTGTAATCCTTAAATGCACCATTATTTTTGACA